>NZ_JBHXBG010000122.1:0-17236 GCF_042726755.1 Promicromonospora sp. NPDC060271
CCCGGCGGGTTACGGTCCCCTGTCGCCTGTTGAACGGGAGTCAGGGCCGCCCTCAGCGGCGGCGCGAGACCAGGAGCGAGCCGCCGAGGATCGCGAACCAGATGACGTTGATCGCGCCGATGCTGGCGACGGCGCCCCAGCCGTTCGCCGCGTAGAACTCCGCGGCGTTCATCCCGAAGAAGATCGACGGCGCCAGGGCCAGGTTGACGAGAGCGAGCACGACGCTGCCGACGAGCACCCACCGGGGCAGGAGCCCGGTACGCGCCGCGCTGATCGTCAGGGAGACGAGGAACGTCGCCACGAGGGCGCGGGCGATGGGGCCGTGCAGGAGCACCATGCCGGCGGCGAGCGGGCCGTCGACGGTCGGGTCCATGGCACCGTCCGGCATCCAGAGGGACGTGCCGACCTCCAGGGACGCCGACACCAGAGTGACCGCCACGTAGGTCAGCAGCGAGGTGACGGCGATCGACCCGGCGAGTCCGGCGTCCCCCTGCCGGCTGTTCCTGAGCAGCCGCGCAAGGCCGGTCGCGAACAGGAGGAAGCCGACGAAGGTGACGACGGTGATGAGGTTGCGCGTGATGACGTTGTCAGCGGGGGGCGGGCCCGAGTAGACGAAGTACAGGCCCACCATGACGACGGAGAGGGCCCCGGAGACCAGGCCGCTGAGGCCGGTGACGAGACGGTCGGACCGGCTGATCTGGAACGTGCTCTGCCCCGAACGGGGTGCTTCTGTGATGTCCATGGCTTCAGCGTCGTCGAGCCGGACAGGGCGGGGCATCCACCCTTCCGGTGGTCCCCGCCGACGAAAGTCGCACCGGACGAGATACTAAAGAGTGACGTCCGCGCAGGCCCGCGCACCTACGCTCGGCCTCGTGACGGAGCTGAACGAGCAAGGCCCGACGAGCGGTCCGGCCGCCACGGGGACGACAGGTCACCGCCGCGCCGGGGCGCTCCTGCGCACCATCCTCCCCACGCTCGTGTCCTTCGCCGGCGGCCTGGCGCTGCTGCGCTGGGTGCTGGTGGAGCGGCCGGCCGGCGCGCTGCTGTGGGTGGACGTCGTCTGCGGCGTGCTGGCGTGCTGTGCGCTGCTGCTCAGGCGCGGGGCGCGGACGGCCGTCGCCCTGGCGCTGGCGGCCGCCGCCGCGTTCGTCGCGACGGCGGGTGTGGCCAACATGGTCGCGCTCTACGGTGTCGCCCGGCACGGCCGGCTGCCGGTGGCGATCGGCGTCGGCGCCGCGAACGTGCTCGCGGGCTACGTCTTCTGGCTGGTCTATCCGGGCAACAACCAGGTCTTCCTGACCTTGGTCGTCAACCTCGCCATCGTCACCGCCGTCGTGGCGTCCGGCGCGCTCCGGCAGGCGCAGGCCTCCCTGCTCGTCTCGTACCGGGAGCGGGCGGAACGCGCCGAGCGGGAGCAGCGGCTGCGCGAGCACCAGGTGCGCCAGGCCGAACGGACCCGGATCGCGCGCGAGATGCACGACGTCGTCACGCACCGGATCTCGCTCATCGCCCTGCACGCGGGCGGGCTCATGGTCGATCCGGAGCTGTCCCGCGCCGAGGTCAAGGACGCGGGCGAGCTGATCTACGGTTCCGCCCGTCAGGCGCTCGACGAGCTCAGGACCGCCCTCGGCGCGCTCCGGGCGGACGAGCCGATCTCGCTCGAGCAGCCGAGCCTCGACCGCATCCAGGATCTGGTCGGCGAGGCCGTCCGGGCGGGGCAGCGGGTGGAGCTCGACATGGACCCGGCGCTCCTCGAACGCGCGCGGACCGGCGTCGGCAGGGATGCCTACCGCATAGTCCAGGAGGGGCTCGCGAACGCGCGCAAGCACGCACCCGACGCGACCGCCCTGGTGACGCTCGCTCTCGAGGAGGGGGCGCTGCGCGTGCGCGTGGAGAACGACGTGGTCGAGCGGTCGCTCGGCGTCCCGGGCGCCGGAGCCGGGCTGATCGGCCTGAAGGAGCGTGCGGACCTCGCCGGCGGCACCCTGCGCTACGGCCCGTCGGCGGGACGGTTCGAGCTGGTCGGTGAGCTGCCATGGACGTGACCACCATCTCGGTGCTGCTGGTCGACGACGACCCCATGGTCCGCAACGGCCTGCGGATGGTCCTGCGCGGCGACCCGGAGCTCGTCGTCGTGGGCGAGGCAGGGGACGGACGCCAGGCGGTAGGGCTGGCTCGCGAGCTGAGGCCCGACGTCGTCCTGATGGACCTGCAGATGCCGGTGCTGGACGGCGTCGGCGCCACCCGCGAGCTGCACGAGCACCCCGACGCCCCGGCCGTCCTGGTCCTGACGACCTTCCACCTCGACACGTACGTCCTCGACGCCCTGTCGGCGGGCGCGCGCGGCTACCTCCTCAAGGACGTCCCACCGACGGAGATCGCCCGTGCGGTACGGCTGGTCGCGGCGGGCGAGTCGGTCTTCTCCGCCTCGATCACGCAGCGCCTGGTGCAGCAGGTCGCCGACCCGGCGGCCGCACCGCTGGCCGACGCCGCCCGCCGCACGCTGGCCGCGCTCACCGACCGCGAGCGCGAGGTCGCCGAGGCGGTGGCCGCCGGCCGGTCCAACGCCGCGATCGCCGCCCAGATGTACATGAGCGAGGCGACGGTGAAGACCCACGTTTCGCGGATCCTGACGAAGACAGGCAGCGAGAACCGCGTCCAGGTCGCCCTGCTCGTGTACCAGGCGCAGAGCGCGAGAGGATGAGCACATGCCCTCACCCGTCCGCCCCGGCCTCGCGGTCACACCCGCGCTGACCATTCCCCGGGCAGAGCTCACGGAGCGGTTCTCGCGCGCCTCCGGCCCGGGCGGGCAGGGCGTGAACACGACCGACTCGCGGGTCGAGCTGTTCTGGGACGTCGGGCGGTCCGCCGTCCTGAGCGAGACGCAGCGCGAGCGTGTCACGGACCGGCTCGCGGAGCGGCTGGTCGACGGCGTCCTGACCGTCGTCGCCTCGGAGCACCGGGAGCAGCGGCGCAACCGCGACGCCGCGGCCAAGCGGCTCGCGGCTCTCGTGGCCGGTGCCCTCGCCCCTCCCCCACGGACCCGCCGCCCCACGCGCGCGACGCGCGGTTCGCAGGAACGGCGGCTGGCCGCCAAGAAGCAGCGGTCCACGACCAAGCGGCTGCGCTCGTCCAAACCCCGGCGCGAGGACTGACGGCGGCCGTAGCGCCCTCGTGTCAGGCTGGAGAGATGGCGAACCGTCTGGCGACCGCGACCAGCCCGTACCTCCTCCAGCACGCGAACAATCCCGTCGACTGGCGGGAGTGGGGCGAGGAGGCGTTCGCCGAGGCCCGGCGCCGCGACGTCCCGGTGCTGCTGTCCGTCGGGTACGCCGCGTGCCACTGGTGCCACGTCATGGCGCACGAGTCGTTCGAGGACGCGGGTGTCGCCGCGGCGGTCAACGACCGCTTCGTCGCGGTGAAGGTGGACCGCGAGGAGCGGCCCGACGTCGACGCCGTCTACATGAGCGCGACCACAGCGCTCACCGGTCAGGGCGGCTGGCCCATGACCTGCTTCCTCACCCCGGACGGCGACCCGTTCTACTGCGGCACCTACTACCCCCGTGACCACTTCCTGGCGCTGCTCGACGGCGTCGCGGAGGCCTGGGCGGAACGCCGGGACGCCGTCGAGCAGCAGGGTGCCGCGATCACCGAGGCGGTGACCCAGGCGTCCACGCGCCTGACCCCCGACCGGCTGGACGACGACGCACTCGCCGCCGCGGTGCGCGCCCTGGCCCGCGAGGCCGACCCGGTGCACGGCGGGTTCGGCCGCGCGCCCAAGTTCCCGCCGTCCATGACCCTGGAACACCTGCTGCGCCATCATGCCCGCACGGGCGACCCCGAGGCGCTGCGGATCGTCGAGCGCGCGTGCGAGGCGATGGCCCGCGGCGGCCTCTACGACCAGCTCGCGGGCGGGTTCGCACGCTACGCGGTCGACGCCGCCTGGGTGGTGCCGCACTTCGAGAAGATGCTGTACGACAACGCCCAGCTCCTGCGCGTCTACCTGCACCTCTACCGCGCGACCGGTTCGCGGCTCGCCGCGCGCGTCGCCCGCGAGACCGCCGGCTTCCTCCTGACCGGTCTGCGCACGCCCGAGGGCGGGTTCGCGTCCGCGCTCGACGCGGACACCGAAGGCGTCGAGGGCCTGACCTACGTCTGGACCCCGGCGCAGCTCGTGGAGGTCCTCGGCCCCGACGCCGGCGCCCGCGCCGCGGCGGCCCTGTCCGTCACACCGGAGGGCACCTTCGAGGAGGGCGCCTCGACCCTCCAGCTGCCGGAGGACCCCGACCCCCGTTGGTGGGCCGGGGTGCGCGCCCGGCTCGCCGACGCCCGGTCGGCGCGGCCCCAGCCCGCCCGCGACGACAAGGTGGTCACGGCGTGGAACGGTCTGGCGATCGCCGCCCTCGCGGAGGCGGGGATGCTGCTCGGCGAACCGGACCACGTCACCGCCGCGCGGGAGTGCGCGGAGCTCGTCCTCGGCCTCCACCTCGTCGACGGACGCCTGCGGCGGGCGTCCCGCGGCGGCGTCGTCGGCTCCGCGCCCGGCGTCGCCGCCGACCACGGCGACCTCGCCGAAGGGCTGCTCACCCTGCACCAGGCGACGGGCGAGACGCGCTGGCTCGACGCCGCGAGCGGCCTGCTCGACACCGCGCAGAGCCGGTTCGGCGACGGCGCGGGCGGCTTCTTCGACGGGGCCGACGACGCCGAACGCCTCGTCAGCCGGCCGAAGGACGCCACCGACGCGGCCGAGCCGGCGGGCCAGTCGGCGCTCGCCGGCGCGCTGTGCACCTACGCCGCCCTGACCGGCTCGCCCCGGCATCGTACGGCGGCCGAGACCGCGGTGGCCGCGGCAGGCACACTGGCCAGGCAGGCGCCACGGTTCGCCGGCTGGACCCTCGCCGTCGCGGAGGCGCTCGCCGCCGGCCCGCTGCAGGTCGCCGTCGTCGGACCCGACGACGACGCGCGCGCCGCGCTCGAACGGGTGGCCAGGGGCTCGGCGTCGCCGGGGCTCGTGGTGGCCGTCGGCGAGCCGGACGCACCGGGTGTTCCCCTGCTCGCCGCCCGCCCGCTCGTCGACGGGCAGGCAGCGGCCTACGTGTGCAGGGGTTTCGTGTGCGACCGGCCGGTGACCTCCGCCGCGGACCTCGCGGCGGCGCTCGGCGCCTGACGGGCGGGCGGCTCGCGGGCGGATCACGGGTGCCGGTCCGTTCACCGGCCGGGTCAGGCCGCCCGCTCCCGGTGCCGCCGAACACCCGCACGGTTGGCGCACCGCACCGAGCAGTACCGCTGACGCCCGTTGCGGGTCACGTCGACCACCACGTTGGTGCACGGCTGCGAGGCGCAGCGCCCCAGCCGGTGCATCCCGCGGGTGACCAGGTGGAGGGAGGTTCCCACGCTGATGACGGCGCGCAGCACCGAGGAGAGCACCTGGTCGTCGTCCCGGTAGTGGAGGTGCCACCCCTCACCGTCGTGGTCGGTGAGCCGCGGGTAGGCGGCCACCGCCGCCATCTGCGCGTTCAGCAGGGCGGCGCGGCCGGCGGGATCGGGCGTGTCCACGATGCGCAGCCAGTCGTCGATGACGATGCGCGAGCGCGCGTGGTCCTCCGGCTCCTCCTGGAACTGCATGGTCATGCCGAACTCGCGGGTCCGCGCCTCGATCCCGGCACGGTCGGCGGGCCAGTCGTCGGCGAGGGACCCGGCGAGCAGGACCGCGTACTCACCGTAAGGGTTGAGATGCACAAGGCCATTACAGCATCGTGAGGGCATGACGACGATCCGCACCCGTCCCGACCGGCGAACCGGCACCCGCGAGACCGGCGACCAGGAGACCGGCACCCGGGAGACAAGGGCCGAAGAGACCAGTGCCAAGGAGACCAGGCACGAGCATGCGTGGGCGACGGAGTCACGCCACGCGACCTCGGCTGGATACGTGGTCTACGTGCGGTGCACGGCGTGCGGGAGCCGCCGGGTGGACCTGCAGGGGCACCGGGAGACGCCGCCCGCGCCGCTGACCCGGGTGGTCGCAGGGGCGTCCTGAGCCAAGGGCCGACGGCGCTCGGGGCTCGTGTCAGTGGCTCGTGCGAGCATCGGGTATGAACACATCGGGGACAGACACACCGGGTACAGACACAGCGGGCACGGCCGGCATCCAGCTTCTCCGCCCGGCCGGGCTGGTCTCCAGCCCTGCCTTCAGCCACGTCGCCGTCGTGCCGCCGGGAGCGACCACGATCTACGTCGGCGGCCAGAACTCCGTCGACGCGGACGGCTCGCTCGTCGGCGGGGACGACGTCGCCGCGCAGTCCGTCCGCGCCGTCGAGAATGTCGGGACGGCGCTCGCCGCTGCCGGCGCCACCTTCGCCGACGTCATCCAGTGGACCGTGCTCTTCGTCGACGGCGTCGACCTCACGGCGGCGTACGGTGCGATCGCTCCCCTGCTCGCGTCCGACGAACCGCCCCTGGTGGTCGGGGCGCGCGTCGCCGGGCTCGGCGTGCCGGGTGCGCTCATCGAGGTCAGCGCGATAGCCGCCGTGCTGCGCTGACCCTGGCGCGGTGAGCCGCGACCCGTTCCCTGGTGGCGCACCGCCGCGAGCAGTACCGCTGGTCCGGCCCGCTCCCGACCGCGAGGAACACCTGATCGCAGCCGGTCGCCGCACAGACCCCGCCCGGCAGCTCCTGCCGGTCCCAGATCAGGACGGCCATCGCCAGGCAGGCTGACGCCAGGAACCACTCGCCGATCGGGCCGTCGTCGTCGCGGTCGAGGTGGACGTGCCATGCCGTCCCGCCGTGCGCGGTGAGCCGCAGCCGCTGCGTGTGCCGGGCCAGCAGGTGGTTGAGCAACCCGGTCGCCGTCTCGAGGTCGGCGGCGTCGAAGATCGGGCGCAGCTTGTGCGCCGCGCGCCGCAGGGGTTCGACGTCGTCGGCCGTTATGGTCAGCGACTCGTCCTCACCGTGGGCGAGCAGGACCTCTCGGACGGCCGCCGGGGTCGGGTCCCCGGCCAGCACGTTGATCATCGCGGCGGTACGCCGCGCGGCGGTGCGCGGGGAGAGCCGTACGGGCCAGTCGGCGTTCGGTGGGACCATCCACGAAATGTAACGCTCATAGACGAGTTCTACGTTACGTCCGTACGGTGCGTCCCGTGCACCTGCCGACCACGAACCGACGTCTGCGAACCTACCTGGCCGGGGCGACGATCTCCCGCACCGGCGACGAGATGAGCGGCCCCGCCCTGCTCCTGCTCGCGATGGCCACCTCGGACGCGGTCTCGACCGGGCCGGCGCTGGTGGCCGCGCTGACCGCCGCGACAGCGGTGGGCGGACCGGTTCTCGGCGTGCTCGTCGACCGGGCGCGGCGCCCCGGCCGGCTGCTGGCCCTCGCGCTCATGGGCTTCGCGGCGGTCATCGCCTGCGTGGCCCTCCTGATCGGGCACGTCGGGGTGCCGGCGCTCGTCGCCGTCGCGCTGGTCGGCGGGCTCTTCCGCCCGGCCCTGTCCGGCGGCTGGAGCTCCCGGCTGCCCGACGTCGTACCGGCCCGCGAGCTACCCCGCGCCTCGGCGCTGGACGGCCTGACGTTCGACGTCGCCGCGCTCGCGGCCCCCGTCCTCGTGGGCGGCCTCGCGCTCGTGCTGTCGCCCGCGTACGCGGTCGCCCTCGCGGTCCTGGCGATCCTGCTCGCCGCCCCGGCTGCCCACGCGACCGGCGGTACGCCGCGCAGGACCGGCCGGCGGCCACGGCTCCGGCAGCAGGTGCTGACCGGATTCCTCGTGATCGCCCGGAACCGGCGGCTGCGCCGGGCGACCGTCACGTCGGTGATCGGCTACGCCGGCGTCGGCCTGATCCTCACCGCGGCGCCGCTCCTCGCCGCGCACGTCCTCGGCGAGGCCGGGTACGGTCCCTGGCTGGTGGCCCTGACGGCCCTGGCCGCCCTGGTCGGCAATGCCGTGTACGCGGCTCGCCCCGACCGGATCGCACCCGACCGGGTCCTGGCCGCCACCTTCTGCCTGCTCGCGGCCGCGGCCGGGCTCGCCGCGCTGGCGCTGGTGGTCAGCGCGCCGCCGGTCGGCGTCTGCTGCCTGCTGGCGGCCGCCGTGCTCACCGGCGCGGCCGACGGGCCGCAGCTCTCCGCGCTGCTGCGGATCCGCCACCGGGACACCCCGGATGAGGTCCGCGGCCAGGTGTTCACGACCGCCGCCAGCCTCAAGCTCGGCGGCGCGGCACTCGGCGCCGCGCTGTGCGGCGTGCTCGCGTCCGCGCTGCCTCTCGCGATGGTCACGGCGATGGCCGTCGAGCTGTTCGCGCTGCTGTGCTTCGCCGCCCTGAGCCGCCCGACGTCGGCCCCTCAGGACGGCGCGCGGGAGCGGCTTCGTCCCGGCGCACGCTCGTAGCCGGCGGGCCGGACCGTGAGCTCGGCGCGGCCGCCGGTCAGCGACCGCAGGTCCAGGACGTAGCGGCTGAGCTCCGCCTCCGGGACCGTCGCGACCAGGCGCGCCCGGCCGTCGTCGGCCAGCTCGGTCGCCGAGACGCGCCCGCGCCGCCCGGACAGGTCGGTGAGCACCGCGCCCTGGTGGTCGGGCGGGACGGTCACGGTCACCGTCGCGACGGGCTCCAGCAGCACCGTGCCTGCCTCGGCCAGCGCGGCCCTGACCCCAGCGGCCGTCGCGACGCGGAACGCCATGTCGGACGAGTCCACCGAGTGCGACTTGCCGTCGTACACCTCGACGCGCAGGTCCACGACAGGGTGGCCCAGCGGCCCTCCGGCGGCCATCGCGTCGTGGGCTCCCTTCTCGACGGCGGAGATGTACTGCCGGGGCACCGCGCCGCCCACGACCGAGTCCACGAACTCGAAGCCGCCCTCGGGCAGCGGCCCCACCCGGAGCTGCACGACGGCGAACTGGCCGTGGCCGCCCGACTGCTTCTTGACCTTGCCCTCCGCCTGCGCGGGCCGTGCGATCGTCTCCCGGTACGCCACGGGCACCGGCCCGGTCTCGACGTGGACGCCGAACACCCGCGCGAGCCGTTCGACCGCTACGGCGAGCTGCGTGTCACCGAGGCCCCGCAGCACCGTCGCCTCGCCCACCCGGTCCACGACCAGCGTCGGGTCCTCGGCGACGAGCCGGGCCAGCGCCGTCGGCATCCGCTCGTCGTCCGACTGCGACGCCGGCACGAGCGACGCGGCGTAGACGGGCTGACGCGGGGGCGACAGGAAGGGCCTGGCCCGGCCCGACGTCCGCGACCAGAGCAGCGTGCCCGAGGACGAGCCGCCCAGCTTGGCCGCTGCGCCGACGTCGCCCGCCGCGAGCTCCCCGACCGGGATGTGTTCCTTGCCCTGCAACCGGAACAGGCCGTGGATGCGCTCGTCGGCGCCGGTGGTCGCGTTGCGCAGCCGGTCGGACGTGCGCACGACACCGGAGAGCACCTTGAGCATCGAGACCTGCCCCACGAAGGGGTCGACCACGGTCCGGAAGATGTGCACGAAGGGCTCCCCCGACGGGTCGGCCGCGACCGAGACGGTGCGCCCGGCGTCACCGGCGTCGCCGGTTCCGTCGTCGGCCCCCGAGCCGACGACGATCCGGCAGTCGCGCTCCGTCGGTGCGGGCGCGAGCTCGCACAGCAGGTCCGTGAGGCGGTCGACGCCGGTGGCCGTCACCCCGGACGCGACGACGACAGGCACCGCCTCGCCCGTGGCCACCTCCCGGGCGAGGTCCCGCTCGAGGTCGGCCGCGGCCGGCTCCTGACCCGACAGGTACGCGTCGAGCTGCTCGTCGTCGTGCGACACGAGCTCCTCGGTCACCTCCACGTGCAGCCGGTGCTCCTCGTCGACGACCTCGGGCGGCAGGTCCTCGTCGTGGTGCCGGCCATCGGAGTCGTACACGAGGGCGTGCTCGCCGAGCACGTCCGCGATGGCACGGAACGACTGCTCCTCGCCGAGCGGCAGCTCGATGGGCCACAGTCGCTCGCCGAACGCCTCGCGCAGCTCGGCGAGCACGCGCCGGAAGTCGGCCCGGGCCCGGTCCTCCTGCGTCACGACGACGATGCGCGGGACGGCGAGCGCCTCGGCGGTCGCCCACGCGGTCCGGGTGCCGGGCTGCACGCCGTCGACCGCGCTGACGACGACGAGCGCGAGGTCCGCGACCGACAGGGCCGTGTCCACGGCGCCCGCGAAGTCGGGGTGGCCCGGCGCATCGGCGAGCGTCAGGGTGCGCACGGCACCGTCCGGGCATGTCCAGGTGAGCGTTCCGAGCGCCAGGCCGAGCGAGATGCCGCGGGCGATCTCCTCCGGCTCGTGGTCCGTCACCGTGCTGCCGTCCTCCACGCGGCCGGCGCGGGCAATCGCACCGGCGCGGTGCAGCAGAGCCTCGGTGAGCGTCGTCTTCCCGGAGCCCGACGCACCCACCACGGCGATGGTCCGGTGACTGGTTGTGGGTGCCGCGTCCATGAGGCCTCCCGTCCTTGGGTGCTACCGGCCATCATGGCGCGTTCGGCGCGCACGCACATCAGGGCGACGGGTCAATGGGTCATCCAGCCATGGGTCATCAGCCATGGGTGATCAATCGGGATACTGCTGGACAACACCTCCACGCAGGGTGAGCATCAACAGAGGGCCGAAAGCGATGCTGCTTGCTCCACCGAACGGATGTGCTCTCATGCCGACTCCTCCGGAAAACTCCCCGGTTCCGCCCGAACCGCTCGAGGCCGCCAAGGCCGTGGCCCGGGAGGGCAAGCACGTCGACAAGGGCCTCGACGCGGTGGACTGGTTCGTCACCCTGCTGGGAGTCGCCGGGGCGCCCGTCTCCGCGTGGCTCAACCCCAGCCTGCAGGAAGCCGCCGGCGACGGCTGGATCGCGTTCACCCTTGCGACGTTCACCTGGACGGCCGGCTGTGCGCTCGGCGTGGTGGTCCTCTTGCGATCCGGCGTGCGCGGTTTTCCGCTGGTCCTCGCGGTCGGCGCCTGTTACGTCGTGGCGTTGGTGGTCGCCTCGCTGCTCGGACAGGGCGTGCTGGAGATCACCGCTCCGCAGTCCGGCCTGGGCCCCTTCAACCTCATCGCCACGGTCGTCGTCGCGGCGCTGGCGGCCTACGGTCCGCTCGGGTTCTTCCTGGCCGGCGGGATCGGCACGTGGCTCGGGTTCCGTCTGAGTCCGCACGTGCCCAAGGGCTTTCTCGCGTGAGCGAGGGCCGGGGCGGCACCGCCGGCCACCCTGCCTCGGTCAGCGGCTGAGCTCGATCAGCGCGAGCAGCGCCCGCCCGTAGGCGTCGACAGGCTCCGGGGCCGCGAACACCCGCGGCCGGCCGAGGAGCTCGACGTCCACCTCGTAGCCGCCGTCGGCCCCGCGCAGCGCACGGAAGCTCGAACGCAGGAGGGTGCGCAGCTGGTCCTCGCGGGGCAGCCAGAGGGCGTCCTCGATGGCCACGGAGTCCAGCGCCCACTCGGTGGTGCCGTTGAAGCCGAGGATGGTTCCGGTCGGGAACTCGTGCGCCTCGATGGTCATGGTGCTCACGGTGAAGACGTCGCCCGCGAGCTCGGGCGCGGCGATGCGGAACTGGTCGCCGTCGACCGGCTTCCAGACCAGGCCGGCGTCCCGCAGCTCCGCGGCAAGCTGGTAGGAGATCATGCCCCCATTGTGGAACCCGCACCGACGGGCGAGAACGGGGTTGTGTTCGTCATCGCCGATCCGGCGAACACAACCCGGTTCTCACCCGTCTCGGTGGCCCGTCAGTAGTGCTGGGCGGCGGGGGTCGTCGCCGGCCGGCGCTGGGGCCACAGCGCGATGGCCAGCCCGGCCAGGGCGCTCCCGAGGTGCAGCCCGTTGTCCGCCGCGTTGATGTTGAGAAAGTTGATCCCCGGGTTGTTCACCGCGAACAGGCCGAAGACGAACGTCGCGCCGTAGCCGGCCACGAGCAGCCAGCCGAACGTCCGCGCGCGCCCCGCCGCGGACCACAGCGCGAGCCCGAGGAGTCCGATCAGGATGTGCACGATGTTGTGCAGCGGGTTGATCGCGAATCCCAGCAGCGTCTGGCCGTGGTCGTGCTCCGCGAACCCGCTGAACCCGGTCACCAGGAAGCCCGCGGCCCCCACGAGGAGGTAGACCGCACCGATCACGAGGGCGATCCACTGGTGCGGCGCCCGGGTGCGCGTCGCGGACATGGACTCAGTCATGGCACTTCTCCGTTCCGTCTCGTCTGGTTCCTTCTTGTGTGGCATCCGTCCTTGTGTGGCATCCGTCGCCGCGGCGACGGTCATGCAACGGGTTCGGAGCCGAGGCCGGACCGGATGGGAACAGCGGGGAAAAGATGTCGGTGCCGCCATCCCTCGGATGACGGCACCGACCGTGGAGCGGACCAGGCCTACTGCCCGGTGAACACGAACGGCGAGCCCGGCTCCTTCACGATGTCCCCGTCACGGGAGTTCGTGACGGTCACGTTCGACAGGATCGCGTTGCCGCGGGCGCCGGCCATCGCGAGGATGCCGGACCCGTTGTTGGACCCGTCGATCCGCACGTTCGTGATCCGGACGTCGGGCATGTTCCCGCCGCCGTTCTTGAACTGGATGCCGTCGTAGGTGGAGTCGTAGATGTCGGTGTCACGGATGGTGACGCCGACGATGTCGTGGGTCTGCGGGAAGAGCGTGATCGCCCCGAACTCCTGGTCCTCGTTCCAGAACGCCCCGCCCGTGCGGTACAGGCCGTTGTTGGCGATGAGCGTCGTCCCCGAGAACGGCAGGGGGTCGTGGTCGGTCGCCAGCATGATGCCGGGGTAGTTCATGGTGTCGGAGATGAGGTTGTTCTCGATGCTGTTGTCGTAGCCCCCGTAGATCGCGATGCCGTTGGCGCGCCACGGGAGCTGGACGGTGTTGTTGCGGAACGCGTTGTCGTGCCCGATGTCGACGTTGCGGTCCTTGACGTACGGGTTGGCCCAGACGGCCAGCGCGTCGTCGCCGGTGTTGCGGAACGTCGAGTTGAAGACCAGCGAGTTGCGCGTGCCGTTGCTGAAGTTGATGCCGTCCGCGTAGGTGTTGCGGATGCGCATGCCGGAGAACTCGACGCCGTCGCCGGGTCCCCACAGCTCGGGGATGTTGGTGTAGTCGCGCCCGACCCAGACGCCGACGTTGGCGTGCTCGATCCACACGTTGGTGATCTTCGTGTCCTGGCCGAACCGCCCGTTGAGGCCGACGCCGCCCTCCTCCTGCCCGTTGTTGCCGCGGATGTCACCGGAGCCGAAGATCGCAAGGTCGGAGATCTGGACGTTGTCGTCGATGTCGAACCCGAAGTTGCCCTCGTGCGGGTGGTTGATGACGCCCGGGGCGAGGTGCGGCTTGATGAGGCTGTAGAGCTGCGAGTGCCACATGCCCGCGCCGCGGATCGTGACGTCGCTGATGCCCACCTGGTTGTGCGTGCCGCGGTTGAGCGGGTCGTCCGTGAGGATCTTCTTCTCCTGGCGCCACTGCCCCGCCGGGATCCACACGCAGGCGATGTCGCCGTTCTGGTCGGCGGTGACGGCGGCCTGGATCGCGGCCGTGTCCTCCTGCCCGTCGTTCGGCACCGCGCCGTACTCGGTGATCGAGGTGCACTGGGCGGGCTTCGAGGCGGGTGGTGCGACCTGCTCGAGCTCGATCAGGTCGATGACGTAGAACGCGGCGTCGTCCCCGGCGTCGCGCTGGAGCTTGAACTGCGTGCCCGCCGGGAAGGACCGGCCGAGCAGCGCGTGCGACTCGTCGAACAGGCGCCGGGCGTCACCGCCCGGGGTGTTGACCAGGCCTTCGGGCTGGTCGGTGGTCCCGTACAGCCACGAGTGCTTGGACGACAGCGTCAGCTTCTGCACGAACTGGCCGTCCGCGTAGAGGCTGATCGTCTTCTCCTGTCCCCCGCCGCCGGCCGCGTCGGGGATCGAGTTGCGGACGACGATCGAGTTGGTCGGGTTGGTGGACGTGAACTGCACGTACTGGCCCGTGCTGGTCAGCCGCACCGACTCGCGGCCCGACGACTCGGTGGCGAAGTTGGTGTGCCCGAACGTGCGCAGCGGGTCGGCCTGCAGGAGCGTGCCGTTGTGCTGCCCGTCCTCCGCCTCGTAGGTCGTGTACGGCACGGCGGCGCCGCGGCCCACCGTGACGGCGAGCCGCCCCGAGTTGTTCTCCTCGTTCGTCTCGTCGACGACGTCGGTGGCGTCGGCCGTGGCGGTCACCGTCACCCCGCCGTTCGTCGCGGTCCACGAGCCGGACGGCGTGACCGTGACGGTCTGGCCCGCCGGGACCGCCGGCGTCGTGCCGTTCAGCGTGCTGGAGCCCGCGACGACGCGCGTCACGGACCCGGCGGCGGCCGGCTGGTTGCCACGGTTGCGCACCTGGACGGTGAACGTCACCGCCGTGCCGACGGCGGGGTTGGTCGGGTTCGAGGACACCGAGACGACCTCGAGGTCTGGCCCGGGCGCCTCGCCCACGACGAGCTTCGCCGTCGCCGTGAACGCGTTGTCGGTCTCGTTCTGCTCGGCGACCGTGTTCGCCGGGTCGACGACCGCGCCGACGGTGTACTCCCCCGCCGGCCGCGTGCCGGCGGCGACCGGGACCTGGGTGGTCGCGCCCGGCTGCAGGGCGCCCACGTCCGCCGAGCCGACGGTGGTGCCGCCGAGCTTCGCGTCGACGGTGGTGCCAGCCGATGCCCGGTCACCGGTGTTCTTCACGGTCGCCGTGAGCGTCACGGGCGTCGTCGCCGTCGGCGACGCCGGGGACGTGGTCACCGCCGTCACGGTGAGGTTCGGGTTGGGCGCCGGGGCGCCGTAGACTTCGAGCTCGGCGACCTGGCCGTTGCCCGCGCCGGTGTTGCCCGTGAAGCGCAGGCGGACGTCGGTCACGGTGCCCGCAACGGGCACGTTCACGAGGTTGCCGCTCCCGGGTGCGAAGGCATACCCGGCGGACGCCTTGAGCTCCTGCCACGCCGCCGTGCCGGAGCGGCCCCAGACCGAGAAGGTCTGCGTGCGCGGACCCCACGCCCCGTCGGGGTTCAGGCGCACCCGCACGCTGCTGACCTGTGTGGGCGCGGCGAGGGAGACGTCGAGCGTCGACGGGTACTGCCCGCCCGCGCCCTCCCAGTACGTGCCGACCTGACCGTCCACGGCGTTGGCGGCGACGTAGGACCACTCGGTGGACGACGCCGCAGCAGGCCGGTCCTTCGCGTAGTTGGTGCCGGTCGGGTCGGTGGGCGGGTCGGTCGGGTCGCCGCCGCCCGTCGGTGTGCCCCAGACCTGCAGCTCGGCGACCTGGCCGCTGCCCGCGCCGGTGTTGGCGCTGAAGGCGAGACGCACCTCGTCGACCTCGGTGTCTGTCTCCGAGCCGCCCTCGGAGCCGAGCGTGAGCTCCACCTTGTTACCGCTCGCCGGGTCGAAGCGATGGGCAGCGGACGCCTTGAGCGTGCGGAACGACGACTCGCCGTCGGACCGCCCGAGCACGCTGAACGTCTGCGTGCGCGGCTCCCACACGGCGGCCGGTGGCACACTGACGACCACGCGCTCGACGTCGGCCGCCGCGCCCAGGTCGACGGTGAGGTGCGCCGGGTACTGGCCGCCCGCACCCTCCCAGTAGGAGCTCGCGTTCCCGTCGTTGGCGTTGCCCGCGACGTAGTTCTGCGTCACCGACGACGCCGCGATCGGCTTGCCGAGCGCGAGGTTGGTGACCTCCGCCGCGGCGTGCGCGACGGCGCCGAGGCCGAGCGGCGCGACGAGGGCGAACGCGGCACCCGCGACGACCGTGTTCCTCCAGGCCGTGTTCTGCCGGGCTGTGTTCTGCCGGGCCAGGTGACTCCGGCCGAGGTTCTTCCAGGGGATTCTCATGAACGTCCTCGTTCTCCCGCCGGGGCGGGCTCGTCCAGCCGCGGGGCAACACTGCCCGGCGAGAGTAGAAAGTTGCAGCATGTGCACTGCTTTGTGCTCAGCATCTGTCAATTTCTTGCGGCTTGCTGTACGGACGTTACGAGACTGTGTACTGGGCGTCAAGAGTGCGAAGGGGCACGACAGGGCAGGCGCATGCGCGACGGGGTCGGCAGGCGGAGCGCTCGGTCAACCGAGTGGTTCGGCGTCAGCCAGCCGGCTTCAGCGTCAGCCAGCCAGCTCGGGGTCAGCCAGCTAACTCGGCGTCAGCCAGCCTGCCCGGCGTCAGCCAGCTGGCTTCAGCCTCAGCCAGCCGGCTCACAGAGGCGCAGCACGTTGCCGAACGGATCGACGAGCTCGATGGTCGGCCCGCCCGGAGCCTCGCGGTCGATACCGGGCCGAAGCCGCGCATGCGGCCGGTGCGAGAGCTCCGCATGGAGCGCATCAACACCGGCGACAGGCACCCAGACCACCGTTCCCGGTGTCCCGTCGCCGTGGTGCTCGGACAGGTCCAGTACCGCCTGGCCGCGGCGAACCCGCAGGTAGAGGGCAAGCCCAGGTTCGAAGCGGTGCTCCCACTCGACGCCGAATCCGAGGTAGTCCACGTAGAACTCGCGTGCGCGCCCCTCGTCCTGGATACGAAGCACCGGGACCGCGCGCCCGAAGTCGGCCGGCCCGAGGTCGTGCGATGCCACCAGCGGTCCCGCCAGCGGCGCCGCTGACGGACCTGCCGGCAACAGCGCGGACGCAGTGTTCCAGTTAGCGAAACCGAGCTGGGCGGCCACGATCTCCAGCGCGCGGCTGTGGCTGATGGTGACATCGGAGGCAGCGAGCGTCCGGCGCAGCGCGCGGGCGGCCGTCTTGGCGTCGACAAGTGTCAGGTCCACGATTCCATCGCTATCCCGGTGCCGTGAGCGTCGTCGGTGCCCGCATTGCCGTCCGGGGCACCGTGGTAGGCACGAGAACCTCTGACAGGACGTCTTCGTCGATGCATTCACCAGACCGATCATCTCGGCGCGGGCGGCAGGCTCATCGAGGGCCCGGGTAGAGATTAGCAAGCCAGCGCCGGCGCACCGGGCAGTGTGCGCTCGGAGGTTCTCGGGCTGGGCGGTGGGCATGTCACGACCTTTGAAGAGTTATCCACAGATTTGAAATCTGGCCAGCAGGGCGCACGAATGTTCGACATAATAGATGCAGCAAGGAAGTGAGAGCTAGAGCGGGCGATCAGGACGGGCGGGGGGTGGGCATCGTGGATCAGACGACGAACAGCATGCCCGCTGGTGGCCTGTCTGCTGTGGTCTCGATCGAGGACGTGCTGGCCCGGATCGAGAACGAGATAGATGACCTCACCGCCCGGACCACTCCGGAGGCCCTGACCGGGTGG
>NZ_JBHXBG010000123.1:0-16857 GCF_042726755.1 Promicromonospora sp. NPDC060271
CCCGGGATCCCCGCTCGCTCATGGTCTCGATGTGGCCGACGCCGGCGGCGTCAGCCGTTCACCGTGAATCCCTGCCCGGTGCCGTAGGAGACGTTCTCCTCCTGCCAGGCGGCCAGCCCGTCGAGGATCGAGGACTTGTCGAGCCAGGCCTGGCCGACCGTGTCCGCGAAGATGCTGTTCGCGTACGACTGCCACGGCAGGTACTGCCAGCCCTCGTTGACGTCGGCCGCGCCGCCGCCGAGCACCTCGTTGATCTTCTGGCCGCCGAAGTACTCGGACTCGTAGTTCAGGAACTCCTCGGACTCGAGGTGCTTGACGGTCGCCGGGAAGCCGCCGGTCTCCATGAAGGCCTTGATCGACTCGTCGCTCGAGTTGAGCCACTTCAGGAACCCGGCGGCGAGCAGCTTGTTCTCCGACGCCTCCGGGACGGACTCCGTGCTGCCACCGTTCTCGGCGTTGGCCGGGGTCCCGTCGTACGTCGGCATCGGGGCCACGCGCCACTTGCCCTTGCCGTCGGGCACGCCGTCCTCGAGGATGCCGGGCATCCACGCGCCGAGCGCGACCGACGCGATGGTGCCGTCGCCCAGCGCCTGGTACCACTCGTCACTCCAGCCGGGGAGCTGGCAGATCAGCTCGTCGTCGATGAGCGGCTGGTACATCTCGGCGAACCGGGTGGTGCCCTCGTCGGCCAGGTCGATGGTGACGTTCTCGCCGTCGTTCTGGAACGGGGTGCCGCCGGCCTGCCAGATCATGCTGGTCGTGAAGCCCGGGTCACCGGAGTCGTTCGCGAGGCACTTGTCCGGGTCGTGCTCCTTGATGGCGCGCGCGACCTCGATGTACTCGTCCCAGGTGGTGGGAACCTCGACACCGGCCTCGTCGAACACCTCCTGGTTGTAGAAGAACGCCATGGGGCCGGAGTCCTGCGGCAGACCCCAGATCCCGCCGTTCTGCGACACCGAGCCCCAGGTCGAGGCCGTGTACAGGCTCTCGAGCTCGTCGAACCCGTACGCGGTGAGGTCGGTGAGCTGGCCAGGGAGCTGGAACTGCGGCACGGACTGGTACTCGATCTGCACGACGTCCGGCACGCCCTTGCCGGCCGCGATGGCGTTCTGCAGCTTGGTGTTGGCCTCGCCGGCCCCGACCGTGTCGACGAGCTTCACGTCGACCTCGGGGTACGCCTTCTCGAACTCCTCGACCTGCTTCTCGGCCTGCGGGGTCCACGTCCAGTAGGTGACGGTGCCGCCCTCCTGGAGCGCTGCCTCGATCTCCTCGGCGCTGGCGCCCTCGGTCCCGCCACCACCGCCGCCTTCCTCCCCGCCCGAGCAGGCGGTGAGAGAAGCGGCCAGCAGGGTGGCCAGGGCCCCGAGCGCGACACGTCGGTTGCGGGTGATGGTCATGGTCTTCCTTCTTCCACGTCGTCGTAGTTCAGGTCTTTCGATGTTTCCGGCACACCGGTCATGCCTTCACGCCGCCCGCGCTCAAGCCCGACTGCCAGTACCGCTGGAGCACCAGGAACACGATGACGATCGGCACGATCGTCAGGAACGAACCGGTGATGACCAGGTTGAACACCGGCTGGGCCCCGATACCCGACGCGTCGGCCAGCCACTGGTACAGGCCGAGCGTCAGGGGGTACAGGTCCGGGTCGTTGAGCATGATCAGGGGCAGGAAGTAGTTGTTCCAGGTCGCGACGATCGCGAACAGCGCCACCGTCACGATGCCCGGCGCGAGCAGCCGGAGCGAGATCGTGAAGAAGGTGCGCCACTCACCCGCGCCGTCGACCCGTGCCGCCTCCAGGATCTCCGTCGGCACCGCCTCCGCGGAGAACACCCACATGAGGTAGAGGCCGAACGGCGAGACCAGCGAGGGCAGGATGATCGCCCACATGGTGTTGGTGAGGCCCCACTGACTGAACAGCAGGAACGTGGGCACGGCGAGCGCGGTGCCCGGCACCGCGATCGACCCGAGGATCGTCGCGAACACCGCGTTGCGGCCACGGAACCGGTACTTGGCCAGGCCGTACCCGGCAGCCGTGGCCAGGATCGTGGCGCCGCCGGCGCCGACGACCACGTAGACCAGCGTGTTGCCGAACCACTTGAGGAACACACCGTCGTCGTGGGTCACGACCTGCTGCAGGTTGTCGAACAGGGCGAACGGACCCGAGAACCAGAGGCCGAACGAGCTGAGCAGCTCGGGCTGCGTCTTGGTGATGCTGAAGACCATCCAGGCCAGCGGCAGCACCGAGTAGACGAGCAGCACCCCGAGCAGGACCGTCAGCGTGACCGACTTGCGCGGCCGGAGGTAGGAGTAGCCGGCCATCACGAGTCCCTCCGCGTCCCACGAAGCTGCACGATGTACGCGATGATCGCCGTCACGAGGCCCATAACGATCGCGACGGTTGCCGCGTAGCTCACCTGGTTGCCCTCGAAGCTGAGGTTGTACGCGTAGATGTTGGGCGTGTAGTACGACGAGATCAGGGCCGGCTGGATCTCCTTGAGGATGGTCGGCTCGTTGAAGAGCTGGAAGCTGCCCAGGATCGAGAAGATCGTCGCGATGACGAGCGCCCCGCGGACCGCCGGCAGCTTGATGGCCTGCACTATGCGGAACTGGCCCGCGCCGTCGATGGCGGCGGCCTCGTAGACCTCGGCGGGCACCGTCTTGAGCGCCGCGTACAGGATCAGCATGTTGTAGCCCACGAACTCCCACGTCACGATGTTGCCGATCGCCGTGAGGATCCACTGCTTCGTGTACGGGTCGATGAGAGCGAAGCCCACCAGGTCGTTGACGCTCCCGGTGAGGCCGAGGCGGTCGTCGTACATGAAGCCCCACATCAGCACCGCGACGACCCCGGGCACCGCGTACGGCAGGAACAGCGCGACCCGGAAGATCTCCTTGCCGTGCAGGCGGCCGCTGTCGATCGCGAGCGCGGCGATCAGCGAGAGCGCCAGCATGATCGGGACCTGGACCAGGAGGAACAGCCCGACGCGGCCGGCGCCGTCCCAAAGCTTGGGGTCGGAGAAGGCGGTCACGTAGTTGTCGAGCCCCGCGAAGGTCGTACCGCCCATGAGCTGGTTGCGAAACAGGCTCAGGTACATGGAGTAGACGAGCGGGGTCACGATCATCAGCGCGAACACGACAAGGAACGGCACGACGAAGCTCCAGCCTGCCGCGGACACGCGGAGACTCGGGGAGCGACGGCGGCCCAGCAGAGGTTGGCGACGATCTGGAGCCAATGGGCGGCTGCCTGGCACGGGCGGCACCCCTTTCCCCGGACAGCGGCGTCCGGACTCACCTGGACGTCAATGTCCTAGGCATGCTTCGGGCAACAGGGTTGCCCCACGACGAAATGTGAACGTAAACATCCTCGTGCGCGGTGACTCTGCCACTGCGCTGCGGACGTGTCAACGCCTCGTTCCGCGGTGCGCGGACGACGTTGCGCAACCGCAACTTTGGGGTCCGGTCCAAACGATTTCGTCGGTTGCGCGCGCGGTTCGCACGCCCGGCGGTTACGCGCGGGAACTACGCGCGCGGAGCGGCCGCGCTCCTGCGCACGACGAGCTCTGGGGCGATCAGCTCCGCCGCCGGCTTGCCACCGTCCATCGCGGCGAGGAGCAGTGCGACGCTCCGGCGGCCGAGGTCGACGAACGGCTGGCGCACGGTGGTCAGCGGCGGGATGAAGTGGCCGGAGCCGTCGACGTCGTCGAAGCCCACCACCGAGACGTCGTCGGGCACGGAGACGCCGCACTCCCAGAACGCCCGCAGCAGGCCGAGGGCGAGCTGGTCGTTGGCGGCGAAGACCGCCGTCGGGCCGGTCCCTGCCTTGACCCGCTGCGCCAGGTCCAGGCCCACCATGTAGCCGCGGTCCGCGCTCCAGCCCGCGATCACGGGCTCGGGAACCGGCAGGCCGTGCTCGGTCAGGACGGCCCGCCAGGCCTCCTCGCGCTCGACGGCGTCCAGCCAGTCCGGCGGACCCGCGACGTGCAGGATGCGCTTGTGCCCCAGCTCGATCAGGTGCTCGACGGCGAGCCGTGCGCCGGCCCGCTGGTCCACCGCCAGCGGGATCGTCGGCACGTCCGGATCCAGCTCCCGGGCCGCGATCAGGACCACCGGCACGGGCGCCCGGAACGACTCCACCGCGTCGGCCACGTCGGTGTGCGGCGCGATGACGACGATGCCCTCTACCGCCTGGTCCATGAAGTGCTCCATGGCGTTGTGCATGGTCGCGGCGTCGTACCGGCGCAGCGTCGCGACACTGACGTACCAGCCCTGCTCGCGTGCGGCCTCCTCGACCGCGATCAGCGTGCTCGACGGGCCGAACAGCGGGGACCCCGTCGTCACCACACCGACGGTGTCCGAACGCGCGGTGACCAGGGCCCGTGCCGCGCTGTTGCGGCGGTACCCGAGCTCGGCGATCGCCGCAAGCACCTTCTCCCGCGTCGCCGGGCGCACGCTCCGGTGCCCGTTGAGCACACGGGAGACGGTCTGGTGGGACACGCCGGCGAGGGCTGCTACGTCGGCCATTGCCGGCGGCCGCGTCGTCGCGGGTCGAGAGATGGTCACGGGAGGATCATCCACCCAGCTCGCGGGCGCGGTCACGTGCTGCGGTCGCCGCGGTCAGGAACGAGGCGCGCACACCGCCGTCGTCCAGGGCACGCAGGGCCGCCGCCGTGGTGCCACCCGGCGAGGTGACCTTCTCCCGCAGGAGCACCGGATGCTCGCCCGACTCGTCCATGAGGCGGGACGCGCCGAGCAGGGTCTGGACCGCGAGGCGACGCGCGACGTCACGCGTCAGGCCCAGCAGGACACCCGCCTCGGCGAGGGCGTCGGCGACGTAGAAGACGTACGCGGGACCGGATCCCGAGATGGCCGAGACGGCGTCGAGGTCCTTCTCCGCCGCGCGCACCACGGCCCCCGTGCCGGCGAACAGGTGCTCGACGGCCTGCAGGTGCGCCTCCGTCGCCGCGGCGCCGGGCGCGATCGCCGTGATGCCCGCACCGATCGCCGCGGGGGTGTTGGGCACCGTCCGCACGACGGGGGTGCCCGCGGGCAGCCGCTGCTCGTAGAACGCCGCCGGATGGCCGGCCGCGACCGTGACCACGACGGCGCCGGGCTCGATCGCGCGCGCCGTCTCGTCGAGCAGGGCGCCGACGTCCTTCGGCTTCACACCGACGAGCACGAGACCCGCGCCCCGGACCGCCGACACGTTGTCGCTGGTCGTGGCGACCTGATAGGTCTCGCGCAGGTGCTGAGCCCTTGCCTCGGTACGCACGGTGGCCACGACGTCGGCCGGCGCCCAGCCCGCGGACAGCGCGCCCGCGAGCACCGCCTCACCCATGTTTCCCGCCCCGAGCACTGCAAGTCGCTGATTCACGAGGCCATTCTCCCCCGCGCGCTCACAGGGGGAACGCCGCGTAGAAGTCCTCCATGACGTCGGCCGGACCGGATGCCCGCATGACCGCGGTCCCGTTCTGCCAGACGACGACGGCCTTGCCGCTCTTGGCCGGCACGATCGCGTACTGGCCGACCACCTTCTTGCCGACCTTCACGTCGCCCTCGCTCTCTGCCTCGCCGGCCGACCGGGTCCAGGCGGCGGCCGCGGTGGCCGCCTCGTCCTCCGTCGCCCACTGGCCCGCCAGCAACGCGACCTCGCCCGTGTCGCCGTCGGCGTACTCCGCGTTCCAGGCCTCGAGCGCGCCCTCCCCCTTGGGCTCCTTCGCCTCGGTGAGCGCGCCGAGCGCGAACTGGAGCACCGCGGACGGGAGCGCCTGCTGGAAGGCGGTCTCGTCACCGCTGCGCTCCATCGCCTTGACCGTTGGCGTCGGTACGGCCTCGGTGACGGTCACCGTGGGAACCGGCTGCGGCGTCGCGCCGCCGCGCCAGAGGCCCGGCCACACGAAGCCGGCCACGAGCACCAGGAAGAGCACGATGACGAGCAGCCCCACGACCACCACGAGCCGACGCCTGCGGTACACGGCGGGCGACGCCTTCCTCGCGGTCACCGACGCGGTCGCGCCGGTGCGCGGTGAGTTCGCGCGCTGGTCGGTCATGTCCTTGCTCCCCCGGGCTCTGTCCACCGGGTGCGTCACGGTGGCTCAGCCGAAACCCTATGTCGGGGCACTGACATTCGGGCGGAGGCACGCCCGGTGCTGGACGACCGTCCGGTCAGGCCCGACGGCTCCCTGCCGCCGTCCGGCACACCCAGAGCAGCACGGCGAACCCGAAGGCCGAGATCGCGCACACCGCGAGGAGTCCTCCGAGGTAGGCGGTCAGGCCGTCGTCCAACGGAGCCGTCGCCCGGACGCGGCCCTCCGTCGCCGCGGCCGCCAGGACGGAGAGCACCGCCGTCGGCACGGCGACGGTCCCGAGGAGCACGATCACCGGCAGCGCCGCGCCGTCACCGCCCCCGGCCGGACCGACGTCGTCCTGGCCTGCCCACGCGGCCGGCGCGAGGGCACACACCAGCGACGTCCACGCCACCACCACGAGCACCGCCGCGACGACGTCGGACGGGCGGTGCCAGCGGTCGGCGACCGTCGCCAGGCTCATGGCGCAGGTCGCGGCGGCACCGGCGAGCGCGGTCGCCGGCCGCCAGGTGCGCGGGACCACCAGCAGGAGCGCCGCCCAGGCCGCCGCCACCACCGTGACGTGGCCGCTCGGCAGGGTGTTGACGTCCCGGTTCCACTCGCCGACCAGGCCCGTGCGGTGGAACACCCCGTCCTTGATCACCTGCGTGGTCAGGTTCGATCCCAGGATCACGACGGCTGCCAGACCCGCGGCTGCCGGCCTCCGGCGCAGCAGGCCGATCCCGCACGCCGCCAGGAGGCCGGTCACGAGCCACGGCGGCGAACCGAGGAGCAGCACGGGCTCCACCAGGTGGTTGACGACGTCCTGGAACCGGTCGGCCGTGACGAAGACCCGCTCCTCGACACGCTGTCCCGGCCACGTGGTGACCATCGCCCACCAGACGAGCCAGGTGCCCAGTGCGGCCGCGAGAGCCACGGCCACGCCGGCCGGCCTGACCGTCGGACGACCCGGACCGGACGGGGACACGGAGGCGTGGGGGCCGGTGCGCGATCCGTCGTGGCGCGCCAAGCGCCCTTCGGAGATCGGCATGGTCGAAAAATACCTGACCCCGGTTGCCCGTTCGGACGCCAGCACGACACGACCCCAGGAACCTCAGAACATCATCACTGTCAGTGGCGGCACGTACGGTGGCGCACGTGACCTCATCGACCTCCAAGCGGGCACGGCCCGCGTACCGCTGCGCCGAGTGCGGCTGGACCACCGTCAAGTGGGTCGGCCGCTGCGGGGAGTGCCAGGCGTGGGGCACCGTGAGCGAGGACGGACCGGCGGCGTCCGGACCGCGCACGGCCGCCGTCTCGCCCGCCCGTGAGCCCGCCCGGCCCATCGCCGAGATCGACGTCGAGTCGGCGCGCGCCAACCCGACCGGCATCGGGGAGTTCGACCGGGTGCTCGGCGGCGGGCTGGTCCCTGGCGCGGTGATCCTGCTCGCGGGTGAGCCGGGTGTCGGCAAGTCGACCCTGCTGCTCGACGTGGCGAGCAACGTGGCAGACGGCGCCCTCGGACCCGACGGGTTCGGGTCGCCCAGCACCGTGCTGTACGTGACGGGCGAGGAGTCCGCCGGCCAAGTCCGGCTCCGGGCCGAGCGCATCGGCGCGCTGTCACCGACGCTGCTGCTCGCCGCGGAGACCGACCTCGGGACGGTGCTCGGCCACCTCGAGGTGAACCAGCCGGACATGCTCATCGTCGACTCGGTGCAGACCATCGCGTCCGGGCAGGTGGACGGCGCACCGGGCGGCGTGTCGCAGGTGCGGGAGGTCGCCGCCGCGCTGATCGCCGTGGCGAAGGAACGGCAGATGCCCACGATCCTCGTCGGCCACGTGACCAAGGACGGCTCCGTGGCCGGTCCGCGCACGCTCGAGCACCTGGTCGACGTGGTGTGCCAGTTCGAGGGCGACCGGCACTCGCGCCTGCGCATGATCCGCGCGGTGAAGAACCGGTACGGCCCGACCGACGAGGTCGGCTGCTTCGACCTCTCGGAGAACGGGATCGTCGGGCTGCCCGACCCGTCCGGGCTGTTCCTGTCGCACGCGGGCTCGGGGGTCGCCGGATCGTGCATCACGGTCACGCTGGAGGGGCGCCGCCCGCTCGCCGTCGAGGTGCAGGGGCTCGTGGCGCCGAGCCCCCTGAGCAATCCGCGCCGCGCGACGAGCGGCGTCGACTCCAGCAGGCTCGCCATGATCCTCGCCGTGCTCCAGCGCCACAGCGGCCTCCGCCTCGCCGACCTGGACGTCTACGCCTCGACGGTGGGTGGTGCCCGGATCACCGAGCCTGCCGCGGACCTCGCGGCCGCGCTCGCGCTCGTGTCCGCGCGCGAGGGCCGACCGCTGCCTGGTGCCACCGTCGCCATCGGCGAGGTCGGCCTGGCGGGCGACCTGCGCCCGGTCGCAGGACTGGATCGCCGCCTCGGCGAGGCCGCACGCCTGGGCTTCGCGCATGCCGTCATACCGCACGGGACGGGGGTCAAGGCACCTGAGGGACTCCAGCTCGTCGAGGCCTCGCACATCCGCGACGCCGTCGAGTGGGCCCAGTCGGCGGGCGGGTCGGCGGGCGGGTCGACGGGTAGGCCGGCGGGCGGGTCGACGGGTAGGCCGACGGGCGGCAGAACGCTCCGTGCCGTGGACGACGATTGACCGCTTCGTGAAACGAACTGCTTGTGACCCAGCGCACAGCGTAGGATTTCTTCGTGGCCATGACCTCCTCGCACCCTGACGAGCTGCTCCGGGAGACCTTGGCCGCCGTCGCGCCCGGGACCGAACTCCGCGACGGGCTCGAGCGCATCCTGCGCGGCCGGACCGGCGCGCTCATCGTCCTGGGCCTCGACCCGACGGTCGAACAGATCTGCTCGGGCGGCTTCGCGCTCGACGTCGACTTCTCCGCCACGCGTCTGCGCGAGCTGTCCAAGATGGACGGTGCGGTGGTGCTCGACCGTGCCGCCACCCGCATCCGGAAGGCCGCGGTGCAGCTGCTGCCCGACCCGACCATAGAGACCACCGAGTCGGGCACGCGCCACCGCACGGCCGAACGGGTCGCCAAGCAGACCGGCTTCCCCGTCATCTCCGTAAGCCAGTCCATGCGGATCGTCGCCCTCTACGTGGGCGGGCAGCGGCACGTGCTGGAGGACTCGGACACGATCCTCGGCCGCGCCAACCAGGCCCTCGCGACGCTCGAGCGGTACCGCGCCCGCCTCGACGAGGTGTCGGGCACGCTGTCCGCGCTGGAGATCGAAGACCTGGTCACGGTCCGCGACGTCTGCTCGGTGGTACAGCGCCTCGAGATGGTCGGCCGCATCTCCGACGAGATCGCGGGCTACGTCATCGAACTCGGGGTGGACGGCCGCCTGCTGGCGCTGCAGCTCGACGAGCTGATCGGCGACGTCGGCTCGGACCGTGAGTTCGTGATCCGCGACTACGTGCTGGGCCGCAAGGACCGCACGCTCGCCGACGTGCAGGCCGAGCTCTCCGCGCTCACGTCGCAGCAGCTCCTCGACATGGGGCAGATCGGCCGGATCCTGGACCTGCCCGGCGGCGGGGACGCGCTCGACGCGGCGGTCGCACCGCACGGCTACCGGCTCCTGTCCAAGGTGCCGCGCCTGCCGAACACGACCATCGAGCTGCTCGTCGGCCACTTCAGCAGCCTGCAGAAGCTGCTCGCCGCGAGCGTGGACGACCTCATGTCGGTCGACGGTGTCGGCGAGCAGCGTGCCCGGACCATCCGCGAGGGCCTGTCGAGGCTCGCGGAGTCCAGCATCCTCGAGCGCTACGTCTGACCGACGTCGTTGAGTGCTGGCTATTTGCGCCGTCAGCGCGCCGAAGAGCGCAAATAGCCAGCACTCAACGGTGTGATCAGGGCTTGTCGGTCGGGTTGGCGGACGTGCTCGGACTCGCACTCGGGTCGGGCGACGCGCTCGGGTCGGCCGAGGCCTTCCCGGAAGGGCTGGCGGACGGGCTGCCCGACGGCGAGGGCGACCTGCTCGGCTCCGGCACCGTGTACGTCAGCTGGACGACGTCGCTGGAGGCACCCTCGGCGCCCGCGAGCGTGACCTGGGCCGTGTACCGACCGGCGGACAGCTTGGGCTGCCCCGGCTCGCAGCCGGGCACCGACCGGGAGTCCGACCAGCTCACATCGGTGACGTCGACGTCGCCCGGTCCGAGGAGCAGCAGCCGCTCCTCCTTCTTGGCGCAGTCGGCCGACGACCATGCGCGCTCCGCCGTCGGCTCGCCCACCTCGCCCTCGTAGACGGTGACGGCGAGGTTGTGCCGCGAGGCGTCGACGAGGCACTGCACCTCTCCCTCGTTCCGCAGCAAGACCGTGAACCCGACCCGCACGCCGGGTGTGACGGTGGCGCGGTCCGCGGCGAGGCCCATGTCGAGATCCTCGGGTGCGCACGGCGACGCAGCGGCGTTCGGGTCAACGGGGGCGGGCGGGTTCTCCTTGGCCGACACGATCGACGCTTCGGACCGGGGCCAGGTGACGGCCGCGCCGACACCGCCGACCACCAGGACGGCCAGCACCGCGATCACGCGCCCGAACCGGCGCGGGCGTCTGGTGACGGGGACCTGCTGCCCGCCGCGCCCCTGGGTCCGCTCGGCTCGCTCCGGTGCACTGACCACCTGCTGAACCTCTCGCTGAAGCATGTAGAAACGGTCTGACGTGCGGTGACACCCCGCAGCCACAAAGTACGGCGTCGGGTGCCGCCTCCGTGGCAGCCGCGCCGTCGAGTCGGTCATGTGTCCTGGTTCACGGGCTCCGTGCGGTCCGGAGGGGGCACCGCGCCGGCGGCTCCCGGCTTCGGCAGGGCGCACAGGTGCGGCAGGATGAGACACCGTGACAGCACGGGAGGCGACACGGCGTACCGAGGTGCGCTCCGGCGTCGTGCGGTGGTTCGACGGCGCCGCACGCGAGCTGCCCTGGCGCGCACCCGACCGGACGCCGTGGGGTGTGCTCGTCAGCGAGGTGATGCTCCAGCAGACCCCCGTCGTACGCGTGGAACCCGCCTGGCGCGCGTGGCTGGAGCAGTGGCCGACACCCGCGGACCTGGCGGAGGCGCCGACCGCCGACGTGCTGCGCGCCTGGGGCCGGCTCGGCTACCCGCGCCGCGCGCTGCGGCTGCAGGAGTGCGCGAGGGTGATCGTCGAACGGCACGACGGCGTCGTACCGCGGACCGAGGAGGAGCTGCGCGCGCTGCCCGGCGTCGGCGAGTACACGGCCGCCGCGGTCCTCGCGTTCGCCTACGGGAAGCGCTCGGTCGTGGTGGACACGAACGTGCGCCGGGTGCTCGCGCGGGCGGTCGGCGGGACGGCCCTGCCCGCGCCGTCGTACACGGCGGCCGAACGGGCCCTGGCGACCGCGCTCGCACCGCCCGGGGACACGGAGGCCGCCCGCTGGGCCGCCGCGTCGATGGAGCTGGGCGCGCTGGTCTGCACCGCGAAGGCACCGAAGTGCGGCGCCTGCCCGGTCGCGGAGCTGTGCGCGTGGCGGCGCGCGGGCTCACCACCGGACGCGCTCGCCGACCGACGTCGCACCCAGGGGTGGGCTGGTACCGACCGGCAGGCTCGCGGCCGGGTCATGGCCGAGCTCCGGCAGGCGGCCGAGCCCGTGGACCGGGCCCTTCTCGCGTCCCTGTGGCACGACCCGGGGCAGCTCGACCGCGCGATCGCCGGCCTGATCGAGGACGGCCTGGCGGAACAGGACGAGGCGAACCGCCTCCACCTGCCGAGGTAGAGCGTGCGTCCGGACGCGCGCTCTACCTCGGCGAGGGGCGGGTCCGGGTCAGAGCTCCAGGAGCATGCGGGAGTTGCCGAGGGTGTTGGGCTTCACGCGGGCCAGGTCGAGGAACTCGGCCACGCCCTCGTCGTACGAGCGCAGCAGCTCGGCGTACACCTCAGGGGTCACGGGCGTGCCGTCGATCTCCCGGAACCCGTGCGCCGCGAAGAAGTCGACCTCGAACGTCAGGCAGAACACGCGGCGCAGGCCCAGCGCCCGCGCCCGCTCGATCAGTGCCTCGAGCAGCGTGTGCCCCACCCGGCGGCCCCTCCAGTCGCGGTGCACTGCCAGCGTGCGCACCTCGGCGAGGTCGTCCCACATCACGTGGAGCGCCCCGCAGCCCACTGCGGTGTCGCCCGCGGCGCCGGCCGGGTCGGTCGCCACCATGAACTCCTGGACCGCCTCGTAGTACCCCACCATCTCGTACGGCCGGAGGATGCGTTCCTGGCTGAGCGGCTCGACGAGATCGCGGATGGAGCGCACGTCGGCGGGGAGGGCGGGTCGGATCACAGGCGCGGTCCGCGACTCGGATGTCGTCACGCCGACACACTACGGCCGGGGCCGCACACGGTGCCCGCGGCCCCCACCAGGCGGGCATACCAGGCCACGACCACAAGCGGGCAGTTCAGACGAATCGAAGGGCCGATCGGACTGTGAGCAAGAGAACCTCCCAACACACCCCACTTCACAGGGCAAAGGTGTTGCCAAGTGACGGAATGCATGGTGAGTTTGGCGCATGGCATCCACACGGCTGACCGCAGACGCGAGAACACAGGCGCTGGCCGCACTGGAAGCCAGCGTGAGTCCCTCGGCCGAGCTCGACGTCCTGGTGATCGGAGGCGGCGTCACCGGCGCCGGCATCGCGCTGGACGCTGTCACGCGCGGGCTGTCCACCGCCGTGGTCGAGGCGCAGGACTGGGCGCAGGGCACCTCCAGCCGCAGCAGCAAGCTGGTCCACGGCGGGCTGCGCTACCTGCAGATGCTCGACTTCGAGCTGGTCCACGAGGCCCTCACCGAACGAGACCTCCTGCTCCGGGACCTCGCACCGCACCTGGTGCGACCGGTCCCGTTCCTGTATCCGCTGGAGCACCGCGTCTGGGAGCGCGCCTACGTCGGCGCGGGCATCCTGATGTACGACGTGCTCGCGACGCTCACACCGGGTCGCCGCCCGATGCCGTTCCACCGGCACCTGAGCAAGAACCGGATGGAGGCCAAGTTCCCGGACCTGGCGCACGACGCCGCGGTGGGCGCCGTCCAGTACTGGGACGCGTCGGTCGACGACGCCCGCCTGGTCGCGACCCTGATCCGCACCGCCGCGAGCTACGGCGCGCACGCCGCGAGCCGCACCCAGGTCGTGAGCCTGACGCAGGGCGCGACGGGCGCTGTGAACGGCGCGGTGGTCGTTGACCTGGAGACGGGCAAGGAGATCACCGTCCGGGCCCGCTCGGTCATCAACGCGACAGGCGTGTGGACAGAGGAGACCGAGGCCCTCGCGGGTTCGGAGGGCGGGCTCCGGGTCCTCGCCAGCAAGGGCGTACACATCGTCGTCCCGCGGGAACGCATCCGGGGCAACGCCGGGCTGATCCTGCAGACGGAGAAGTCCGTGCTGTTCGTCATCCCGTGGAGCCGGTACTGGATCATCGGGACCACCGACACCCCGTGGAGTCTCGACCCGACCCACCCCGTGGCGACGAGCGCCGACATCGACTACGTGCTCGACCACGCCAACGCCGTGCTGGCACACCCCCTGAGCAGGGAAGACATCATCGGCACCTACGCGGGCCTGCGTCCGCTGCTCCAGCCGGGCACCAAGGCGGGCACGAGCAGCGCGAAGGTCAGCCGTGAGCACACGGTGGCCTCGCCTACGCCCGGCCTCACCGTGATCGCCGGAGGCAAGCTGACGACCTACCGGATCATGGCGAAGGACGCCGTCGACTTCGCCATCGGGCAGCGCTCCGCGGCACTTCCCTCGATCACGCACCAGATCCCGCTCACGGGCGCCGTCGGGCTGCGGGCCGTGCAGCGGCAGGCGCGCACGTGGGGCAAGCGGTTCGGCTGGACTCCCCCGCTGCTCGACCACCTGCTGCACCGGTACGGCGCGAACCTCGCCGAGATCGTCGAGCTGTGCGACGTCGACCCGACGCTCGCCGCGCCGCTCGAGCACGCCCCGGCCTATCTCCGGGCCGAGGCCCACTACGCCGTCAGCCACGAGGGCGCCCTCCACCTGGAGGACGTGCTGGCGCACCGCACGCGGCTCGTCTACGAGATCGTGGACCGGGGCACGGAGGCGGCCGCGGAGGTCGCGTCCGTCGTCGCGCCACTGCTCGGCTGGGACGCGTCCGACGAGGAACGGGAGGTCCGCGCGTGGCAGGCGCGGATCGAGGCAGAACGCCATGCCGAGGAAGCACCCGACGACGAGGCTGCCGAACGGGCACGCCTGGCCACCCCTGACGTGGCTGCCATGCAGCCGCTCCGAAACTAAGGATCCCTGACCACCACTACCAGATTGCCGACGGGCTACCGCAGAGGCACCGCCGGGTTCACCCCCGTACGCCGACAGAGCAGTCGGCAGAAAGCGAGTCAGTGATGAACGCATTCACGGACATCATGGTGCCGGAGTTCCTTGGCACGATGATCCTGATCCTCGGCGGCGCCGGCGTGGTGGCGAACGTCATCCTCCCCAAGAACAAGGGGTTCAACGGCGGCTGGCTGCTCATCAACTTCGGGTGGGGCCTGGCGGTCTTCGCCGGCGTGTTCGTCTCGATGAAGTCCGGGGCGCACATCAACCCCGCGGTGACGCTCGGCATCCTGTCCAGCGGCGCCGAGGAGTTCGCAGAGGGCGTCCCCGCCAACTTCGTCAACATGATCTTCTACTGGGTCGCTCAGCTCGCCGGCGCCTTCGTCGGTGCCGTCCTCGCATACCTGGCGCACAAGCAGCACTTCGACCTGGACGCCGATCCGGCCGTCAAGCTCGGCGTCTTCTCCACCGGTCCGGAGATCCGCTCGTACGCGTGGAACTTCGTCACCGAGGCGATCGCCACGTTCATGCTGGTCTTCGTGATCCTGTCGTTCGGCAACTCGCCCGTCGACCTGGGCCCGCTCGCGGCCGCCCTCCTCGTCGTCGGTATCGGCGCGAGCCTCGGTGGGCCCACCGGGTACGCGATCAACCCCGCGCGTGACTTCGGCCCGCGCATCGCACACTTCGTCCTGCCCATCCCCGGCAAGGGCTCCAGCGACTGGGCCTACTCGTGGGTGCCGGTGGTCGGGCCGCTGGTAGGCGGCGCGCTCGGCGGCCTGGTCGCGGCGGCCGTGGCCTGACCGGGTAGCGGCCGCATCTCGAACCTGACACAGACAAGGGAGTCAACACCGATGGCTGACTACGTACTCGCGATCGACCAGGGCACCACGAGCACCAGGGCGATCGTGTTCAACCACTCCGGGACCATCGTGTCCACCGGCCAGCTGGAGCACGACCAGATCTTCCCCAAGGCCGGCTGGGTGGAGCACAACCCGGAGCAGATCTGGGACAACACCCGCCAGGTGGTGGGGCTCGCGCTGACCAAGGCCAACCTGAACCACACCGACCTCGCGGCCGTGGGCATCACCAACCAGCGCGAGACCACCGTGGTCTGGGACAAGACGACCGGCAAGCCGGTCTACAACGCCATCGTGTGGCAGGACACGCGCACGCAGGCCATCGTCGACGAGCTCGCGGGGTCCGAGGGCGCGGACAAGTACAAGTCGATCGTCGGCCTGCCGCTGGCCACCTACTTCTCCGGTCCCAAGGTGAAGTGGATCCTCGACAACGTCGAGGGCGCACGGGAGGCCGCCGAGCGCGGTGACCTCCTGTTCGGCAACACCGACGCGTGGGTCCTGTGGAACATGACCGGCGGGCCCGAGGGCGGCGTGCACGTCACCGACGTCACGAACGCGTCGCGCACGATGCTCATGGACCTCGACACGCTGTCCTGGCGCGAGGACATCGCGGCGGACATGGGCATCCCGCTCTCGATGCTGCCCGAGATCCGCTCCTCCTCCGAGGTGTACGGCAACGGCCGCCCGCGGGGGATGGTGCCCGGCGTGCCGATCTCCGGCATCCTCGGCGACCAGCAGGCGGCGACGTTCGGGCAGGCGTGCTTCGAGGTCGGTACCGCGAAGAACACGTACGGCACCGGCAACTTCATGCTGCTCAACACCGGCACCGAGAAGGTCCCGTCCGAGAACGGCCTGCTCACCACCGTCTGCTACAAGATCGGCGACGCGGCTCCGATCTACGCCCTCGAAGGATCCATCGCCGTCACGGGATCGCTGATCCAGTGGCTCCGCGACAACCTCGGCCTGTTCCACGACGCGCCCGACGTCGAGTGGTACGCCCGCAAGGTCGAGGACAACGGTGGCGCCTACTTCGTGCCCGCGTTCTCCGGCCTGTTCGCGCCGTACTGGCGGCCGGACGCCCGCGGCGCGCTCGTCGGTCTGACCCGGTACGTGAACCGGAACCACATCGCGCGGGCCGCGCTGGAGGCGACGGCGTTCCAGACCCGCGAGGTCATGGACGCCATGAACGCCGACTCCGGCGTGGACCTCACCGAGCTCAAGGTCGACGGCGGCATGGTCGCCAACGAGCTGCTCATGCAGTTCCAGGCGGACCAGCTCGGGGTGCCCGTCGTCCGGCCCGTCGTCGCCGAGACGACGGCGCTCGGCGCGGCGTACGCGGCGGGCATCGCGGTCGGTTTCTGGAACGGGGAGGCGGACGTGATCGCGAACTGGGCCGAGGACCGGCGGTGGGAGCCTTCCATGGCGGAGGACGAGCGGGAGCGTCAGTACCGGAGCTGGAAGAAGGCCGTGACGAAGACGTTCGACTGGGTGGACTCTGACGTGTCTTGAGTTTCGCGGCTCTCCGTGGCTGGGTCCGGTGGCTGGTCCGATGGCTGGGTCCGCGGAGGGCAAGGAAGGCCTTGTCCGGCAGTAAGACGTTCCCGAAGTGGAGCGCCCCCTGGGGCGCGTGAACGC
>NZ_JBHXBG010000124.1:0-16765 GCF_042726755.1 Promicromonospora sp. NPDC060271
GTGTCCGCGGTGCGGACGCCACCCCGGGGCCGTGGCCGGCGGCAGGCGCTCAGGCCGTGGCGACGTCGGTGGGGACGTCGGTGGTCACGGCGAGCGCACGGCCCGCCGCGAACTCGCCGGCCAGGGCCTGGAGGCGGGTGTCCGCGAGGGACACCGAGTCCGAGCCGAGGAGCTGGTGCAGCGGGGCGTCGCCGGCGGTCGCGACGGTGATGATCGCCGCAGCGGCCTTCGCGGGGTCGCCGAGCTGGGTCCCCGGCATGTCCAGGTGCTGCTCGACCATCTCGCGGACGGCGGGGTAGGCGTCGCTGGTCGACGAGGGCAGGCCGAGCGAGACCGGACGCAGGAAGTCGGTGCGCATGTAGCCGGGCTCGATGATGTTCACCCGGATGCCGTGGTCCGCCACCTCGGCGGCCAGGGACTCCGAGACCGCCTCCAGCGCGAACTTGCCTGCGGCGTACAGGCCCCAGCCGGGGAAGGGCACCAGCCCGACGATCGAGGACACGTTGATGACGTGGCCGCTGCGGTTCGCCCGGAAGCCAGGCAGCACCGCGCGCAGCACGTTCCAGACGCCGAAGACCTGGACGTCGAACATCGTGCGGGCGTCGGCGTCGGAGACCTCCTCGACGGCGGCGAGGTAGCCGTAGCCGGCGTTGTTCACGACGACGTCGAGGCTGCCGAAGCGCTCCGTGGTGGCGGCGACCGCCTGCGCCACCTGGCTCTCGTCGGCCAGGTCGACCGCGAGGGGGAGCAGCCGGGACGTGTCGGTGCCGTCGAGGGCGCCGGTCAGGCGCTCGGTGGAGCGGGTGGTCGCGGCGACGTTGTCGCCGCGCCCGAGCAGCTGCCGGACGAGCTCGAGCCCGAGGCCGCGCGAGGCGCCGGTGACGAACCAGGTGGCGGGACGGTCGGTGGGGTAGGTCATGGTGGTCTCCTTGTGAATGCTGACGGGGAGTGCTGGGTGCTGAGTGGCTGCCCGGCTCGGTGGGCCGGTACATCAAGACTCCGTCCGGGAAACCCGCTTCAGGCGGTCATAGCTGGCCCCCCTCGTCCTGGACCGGCCGTGACTAGGACGCAGCGGTCCACCCAGGAGGGGTGCGCCGGTGCGAACCGGTGCCCAGAATGAAGGCATGTCGGAGAAGAACACGGAGCTGGCGGACTTCCTGCGCCGGACGCGCGGCCAGGTCGACGCGTCGCGGGCCGGCCTGCCCGCGGACGGCCGGGTGCGCAGGGTGCCGGGCCTGCGCCGCGAGGAGGTCGCGTTCCTGGCGGGCGTCTCGACCGACTACTACGCGCGGCTGGAACAGGGCCGGCGCATCGTGCCGTCGCCGTCGGTGGTCGACGCCATCGGCCGCGCACTGGGTCTGGACGAGGCGGGACGCGCCCACCTCGCGGACCTGATCGGCCTCGGCACCGTGCCGCCGTCGCCGCGCACGCGTCCCGTCCAGCGGGTGCGCCCGGGGCTCTACCAGCTGCTCGACGCCCTGGCCGACGTGCCGGTGCTGGTGCTGGGACGTCGCGCCGACGTGCTCGCGCAGAACCGGATGGGCAAGGCGCTGTTCACCGACTTCGAGCGGTTCCCCGCCCCGCAGCGCAACTACGCGCGCTGGATGTTCCTCGACGACGGCGCGCGGTCGCTGTTCGTCGACTGGGAGGAGCAGGCGCGCGTCGCCGTGGAGAACCTGCGGCTGGAGGCGGGGAACGACCCGGCGGACCGGGCGACGGCCGAGCTGGTCGCGGAGCTGCGGGAGTCCAGCGCGGAGTTCGACAGGTGGTGGGACGAGCACCGGGTCAACCAGCGCACGCACGGCTCAAAGCGGCTGCGGCATGCGCTGGTCGGAGACCTCACGGTCGAGTACGAGACCCTGACGCTCCCGGGCGACCCGCACACGACGCTGTACGTCTACTCGACCGAGGCGAGCTCCCCGTCGCAGCGGGCGCTGAGCCTTCTCGCGAGCTGGTCGCTGACGGGCGAGGGTGCCTCGCCTTCTGCCTGAGCGCTGTCCGAGCGCCCGCCTGAGCGCTGTCGGAGTGCCGCCCGAGCGCCGGGCCGGCCGTGCGAAGGCACGACCGCGATGCTGCGCCCCCTCGGGCGTCCGGGCGCGTAGCGCTGATTCGGTAGGTGCCGGGTGGGCTGAACCTTGTTCGCCTCAGCCCCGTCGAGTTCGCCTCAGCCGAACAGTTCAGCTAAGGCGAACTCGACGGGCCTGAGGTGAACGATCTTCAGCGGACCTGGCACCCTCCCGCCGAGTCCACCTTGCCCACCGCGTTGTCCCGCCGCGGGCCGAGCGACGACCGGCCACCACCGCGGCGGCCGTCCCTGCGGCGACGAACAGGGCGGCCAGACCCAGCCAGCCCACCGTGCCGTGCTCGATGGCGGTGGCTGTCACGAGGGCGGGGGCCACCATCGACGCGAGCGCGTAGCCGGTCTGGCTGAGGCCCTGGTAGGCGCCGGCTCGCTGCGGGTCGGCCAGCTCGAAGGCCATGCCCCAGCCGCCCGCCTCGCCGAGGACCTCGCCGAGCGAGTGCGCGAGGGCGGCGAGCACCAGCAGCGCGCAGGCAGCCGCCAGGTTGCCGTACCCGGCCAGCGCGTACAGGACGCAGGCGACCGCGAGCAGCCAGGACGCGCGCCGGACGGTGATCCCCGCGTGGCGGACGTCGTGCGTGCCCCGCGACGCGCGCACCTGCAGCGAGGCCACGACCACCGTGTTGAGGACGAGCAGCACCGCGACCATCGCCGTCGGAGCCTCGGTGGTGGCCACCCAGAGGGGGACGCCGACGGTCTGGAGGCCGAAGTGCATGGCCACCACGGAGTTGCAGGCAACGGCCGCGACGTAGCGGCGGTCCCGCCACGGCGAGGACCCGCGCCGCGTGCTGGCGGCCTGCCCGTCGTCGGCCTGCCCGTCGCGGGGCTGCTCAGCCGCCGTGTGCTGGACCATCCTGGCGGCGAGCTCGGGGACCTCACGACCGAGCCGCGCGAGCGGCACGGCGGCCAGCAGGAGCAGGACGCCGACGGCGAGCATCGCGGTCAGGTAGGCGGCAGGGGTGTCCACCAGGAGGGCGGCCGCCGCGGCCACCGTGCCCAGGCCGATGAACACGTTGGTGACGACGCGCAGGCGGGCGCGGACCGCCACCCGCTCCGGCCCGGTGTACCACCGCGCGAGCATCGCCTGCTTGGACGAGCCGCTCGCCGAACGCAGACCGATGGCGAGGCTCGCGACCAGGGTGAACACGACGGCGTCCGACGCGAGGGTGTACGCGAGCATCGCCAGCCCGTTCAGGCCGGTGGCCCAGGCCTGGACACGGTGGGCACCCACCCGGTCCGACAGCCACCCGGCCCCGTAGGCGGCCAGCACTCCCACGCCGCCGGCGATGCCCAGGCCGAGGCCCACCGTCGTGGCGCCGAGCCCGACGACGCGCGTGAAGTACAGGGCGCTCACGGTGTAGAAGACGCCGCTGGACAGGGCGAACGCCATGGTGCTGAGCGTCAGGGAGCGCGCGACACGGTCGCTGGGGAAGAAGGTCTGCTGCACGCCCCCTTTGTCCGCCGCGGAGGGCATCCAGTTCAATTGATGTAGCCTGTGGCTTCATGGAGCGCGGACAGGCTGGTGGCCTGATCGAGTACGAGCTCGCCGGGATGGACGTCGCCGACGTGCGCTTCGCGGTGTCGCCGCTCACCGAGCTCACCCTGTCCCTGCGCACGTTCCGCGACCCCGGCCGCTACCCCGTGCACCTGCCCTGGCTCCAGCGCACCGAGCGGGCTCGTTCCGCGCTGGACCAACCGCTGCTACGGGCACTGACCAACTCCGTGCTGTGGACGCCCGACTACCTCACGCCCCGGCCGTACAGCCCGCTCACCCGTATCGGGGACGAGCTCACCGCCGTCGAGAACGTCCACCTCCCACGGATGCTCGACGACCTGCGCGCCGTCCACCCCGACGCGCTGCCCGCACCGCTGCGCGGCGACCCCGAGACGGTCCGCGAACGCATCGCGACGGCGCTGCGCACGTACTGGGACACCTGCTTCGAACCCTGGTGGCCGCGCATGCGGGCGGTCCTCCAGGCCGACGTCGTCCACCGCGGGCAGGTGATCTCCGCCTACGGGACGGCGGCGATGTTCGCCGACCTCAGCGACCGCGTGCGGCTGGTCGACGGCGTCGTGCGCGTACGCCTCGGCACCGACGCCCGGTTCCGGCGGCCCACCACCGGCGAAGGGCTCACCCTCGTACCGACGCTGTTCACCCGCGGGGCGACGGCCCCGATCTCACCGGAGGAACCGCCCGTCGTCATGTACGGCGCTCGCGGCGTCGGAACACTCTGGGAGGCCGAGCCCTGGCGCGCGCCGGCGGCGCTCGCGGGCCTGGTGGGTGCGCCGCGGGCAGGCCTGCTCACGGTCCTCGCGGCGCCGGCGTCGTCGACCGAGCTGGCGGGCCGGCTCGGGGTGACCACGTCCGCCGTCAACCAGCACCTGCGGGCGCTGCGCGATGCCGGCCTGCTCACCAGTGCGCGGCACGGACGTTCGGTCCTGTACCTGCGTTCCGAGCTGGGCGACGCCCTGGTGGCCGGCGTCGGTGCTGATGCCGGCCCGGCCGCCGGGCCGGCCCGAGCGAGCGCTCGGGTCTGAACCGGCTCACTGGAGGCGGCCGAGGTCCTGCGCGATCTCGACGGTCAGCTCGACGGCCCGGGCGGCGAGCGGGGAGAGGGTGCGGTGGGCCCGGCGGAGCAGGTAGAGCTCGCGGTGTGCCACCGCGGGGCGCAGCTCGTGGATGCTCAGCGTCTCGTCGGTCGTCGCGCCCGCGCCGTGGATGGCCAGCCAGGGGAGGATCGCCGAGCCCAGACCGGCGCGCGTCATCGAGAGCACCGCCTCGTTGCCGCCCGCCCGGAACATGTACTCGGGCCGGACGCCGCTCGCGGCGAGCGCCTCCTCCAGGGCCGGCTGCGCGCAGTCCGGCGGCCAGGCGACCATCGGCGCCCCGTCGAGCGCGGCGAGGTCAACGGGGCCGTCGGGGAAGCGCCCGCGGGAGGCCACGAGGAAGTACGGGTCGTCGAGGAGCTTGACGTACTCGACGTCGGCGTCGTCCCTGTGGACGTCGTAGAAGAGCAGGTCGACCCGTGCGAGGTCCGGGGAGTCCGACTCGTCCTCGGAGAGCCGGATCTCGCAGCCGGGGAACTCGTCGAGGAGCCTGCGGACCAGGACCGGGAGCAGCGTGTTGGACACGCTCTGGAAGGTGCCGATCGTGAGCCGGCCCTCGCCCGCCTTGAACCCCTCGACGGCGGCGTCCAGCGCGTCGGCCCTGGCGAGCAGCTCGGCGGCGTGCAGCTGTACCACGCTGCCGAGCGGGGTGAGCTGGACCGGGCGCGGGCCGCCCGGCCGGTCGAAGACGCGGCCGCCGACGGCGCGCTCGAGGCCGGCGATGTGCTGGCTGACCGTCGACTGGGTGTACCCGAGCCGGGCGGCCGCCCGGCCGAACGACCCCTCGCCGATGACGGAGGCGAAGGTCGCGAGATGCCGAAGCTCCACGTCGGTCATGGCAGCGAGGGTACATCGCAGGAAGCGATCTTCTCCATTGGATTTCATCGCTTTTCACGATGACGGCGCGGTCCTAGCGTTGCAGCCATGACGACACAGATTCGATCGGCGTTCTGGATCCCGGTCTTCGACGAGGTGGCGGACCCGCGGGTGGTGGCACGGCTCGCGGCCGAGGCCGAGGAGCTGGGCTGGGACGGGTTCTTCCTCTGGGACCACATCGCGTGGGCCGCGCCGGTGCAGCAGGTCGGTGACCCGTGGATCTCGCTCGCGGCGGCGGCGACCGCTACCGAGTCGATCCGGCTGGGGCCGATGGTCACGCCGGTGGCACGCCGTCGGCCCGTGAAGCTGGCCAGGGAGACGGCCTCGCTGGACCAGCTCTCCGGCGGCAGGCTGACTCTCGGCGTCGGGCTCGGCAGCGACGTCTACGGCGCCGAGTTCGTCAGCACGGGGGAGGCGGTCGACGCGCGGGTCCGGGCGGAGCTGCTGGACGAGACGCTGGACATCCTCACCGCCGCCTGGTCGGGGCTGCCGGTGCACCACCGCGGCAAGCACCACGTGGTCGACGGCATCACCTTCCTGCCGACGCCCGTGCAGGAGCAGCGGGTGTCGGTCTGGGTAGCTGGCTACGCGGGCCGCGTCAACCCGATGCGCCGCGCGGCGAGGTTCGACGGCTACTTCCCGATCGGTGTGCAGCACCCCGACCAGGTAGTGGAGCTGCGCGAGACGATCGGCGGCCTCCGGCCGGACCCCTCGGCGCCCTACGACCTGGTGGTGCCTCTCGCCCCCGGCGCCGACCCCGCCGAGTACGCGGCCGCCGGCGCCACCTGGTGCCTGACGGAGCTCGATCCGGACGAGATGACGCTCGACCAGGTACGGGGAGTACTCCGGGACGGACCTCCCGCCACTTCGAGCGACGAGGCGGTAGCACGATGAGCACGTTCGTACTGATCCACGGCGGCGGGGACGTCGGCTGGCACTTTCATCGGGTGGAGGCCGAGCTGCGAGCGCGCGGGCACGACGTCGTGGCCCCCGACCTTCCGGCCGACGACGACTCGAAGACCCTCGTGGACTACGCGGACGTCGTCGTGGAGGCCGTCGGTGCGAGGCGGGACCTCGTCGTCGTAGGCCACTCGTTCGGTGCGTTCACCGCGCCGCTCGTCGCCGACCGGCTGCGGGCGGACGCACTGGTCCTCCTGGCCGGGATGGTCCCGGCGCCGGGGGAGTCGCCGGACGACTGGTGGGCGAACACCGGCTACGGGAGCGCGGTGGCGGAGGCGGCCGAGCGGGACGGCGGCCTGACCGGCAGCGCCGACCCGTACGTGAGCTTCTATCACGACGTGCCACGGGAGATCGCGGAGGAGGCGATGAGCAAGGAGCGTGAGCATCCGTCGAGCGCCGCGTCGGCGGCCCCGTGGCCCTTGGGCGCGTGGCCCGACGTGCCCACCCGGTTCCTGCTCTGCACCGAGGACCGCTTCTTCCCGCCGGACTTCTTCCGGCGGCTGGTGGCCGACCGGCTGGGCATCGTGCCCGACGAGATCGCAGGCAGCCACTGCGTCGCGCTGGGCAGGCCCGTCGAGCTCGCGGACAGGCTCGAGGCGTACGCGGCGACGACGACGGGATAGTCGCCGGAGCGTTCGGCAGGGGCACTCGCCGTGCGGTGCGCTGTCCGGATTTATGCTCTGTCCATGCCGCGTGATCCGGACGAGGGTTCCGCCGTCGTCTTCGACCTGGTCGGGCACGGTGAGCCGGGTCCGGGCGGTCCCCGCGACGCCCTCGGTGTGGACGGAGCGGCCCAGGTGGTGGCCTCGGACGTCTCGGACGGCGCCGACCGTGAGCCGGACGCGCCCGGCGCGGGCGCCTGGTGGCGCGCCGTCCCGACGGTCGCGGCGGTCCTGGCGGTCGTGGTCGGGACGGGCATCGCCTCGGACGGTGTGCGGGACGCCGCGCGGATCGAGCGGATGCGCGACTTCGGCGGCGTCGTCGAGGACGTGTCGGCGCCGCTGACGGAGAAGTGGGTGTGGGACGGGACCGTCGGCGTCGGCACGGACTGGGACGGGACCGAGGCGATGGTCCTGGGCGACGTCCTGGCGTTTCAGTCCGGCCGTGATCTGATCGCGCTCGATCCCGCGACGGGCGAGGAGGCCTGGGTCGTCCCGCTCGGCGACGACCCGGTGTGCGGGCCGGCGGGTGTCTCGCCCTACGAGGGCACGTCGGCCCGGCCGGTGTCGACGACGGTGTGCCTGTCCGGCGCCGCCGCGGACCGCGAGGTCGTGACCGTGCGGCCCGACGGCACGGTCTCCGCACCGCGCGCGCTGGACGCCTCGGACGCGCGCCGGCACGGCCCGGCGCGGCCGGGACCCGATGGCACCGTCCTCCGGGCTACCCGGGTCGGGCCGGAGTCAGAGGTGGACCGGGGCGACGCCAGGTGCGAGGACACGGGGGAGTGCGGCGGGACCGTCACCGCCGGGCGGGACGTCGAGCTCCGGGCCGAGAGCGCGGTCACGGGGGCAGAGCTCTGGACCGTGACCGTCCCGTTCGAGGAGGCGGACGCCCGGGAGTGCATGGAGGCGTCCTGGGCGGACCAGAGCGGGCAGCTGGCCTTCGACGGGGAGGTTCACCCGGACGCGTTCGGGGCGCGGGTCACCGCCGACCTCGTGCGGCTGTTCGGGTGCGGCGTCGAGGCGACGGTCACCCCGGACGGAGTGCTGCTGGGCCCCGGGCGGGAGACGGGCTACGTGGAGAGCCTCGCCCTGGGTGGTTACGCGTGGCTGGACCACAGCGGTCCGGGACGTACCGTCGTCCAGGCCGACGACGGAGCCGTCGTCGTCGATCTTGCCGGTCATGTGCGCGGCCCGAGGGTCGCGGACGGAGTCGGTCCGGACACCCTGCTCGGAACCGACGAGACGGGGCAGCGCCTGCTCGCCTACGAAGCGGACGGTGTCCCCCGGTGGGACGTCGAGGCGCGGGCTCCCCATCAGATGTTCCTCGCCCAGGTGGGCCGGACGGCGGTGGTCGCCGCGCAGGGCGCGGACGTGAAGGGCCTCGACATCGAAACGGGCGGCGAGCGGTGGCGGCGGGACGTCTCCGCGGACGGCGATGAGGTGCTCGAGACCTTCACGGACGGCCGGGCGGTGCTGCTGCACCTGTACCAGGTCGAGCTCGGCCTGCGCCGCATGGTGTCGCTCGACGCGGCGACCGGCGAGGTGCTCTGGCGCGAGACCGACGAGGCGGCCACGAGCAGGACGGAGGCCGCCAGGACCGGTCTCGACGACGAGCAGCCGCCCGTCCTGATGCTGGTCGCGGTGGACGGGCACCTGCTCGAGGTCAGCCGCGACGCCGTCCGGGGGCTCGGATGAACGCGCCGGAACCTTCGGACGGCGTCTCGACCGACTGGTGAGCCTGCGACGCCTTGCCTCCGCTCAGGTCACCCGAGCCGGTCGCGCAGCCAGCGATGTGCCCGGTCGAGATACGCCACCGATACCTCGGCGCGCGCGCCGGCCGTCTCGAAGGCGTGCGGGGCGTCGGGCACGACGTCGAACGTCGTGGGGACGCCGGCCGCCGTCAGCCGTTCCGCGTACGCCTGGTTCTCGTCGTGGAAGAGATCGATGTCGCCCGTGCCGATCCACGCGGGCGGGAGGCCGGTGAGGTCCTCCCGCCGGGCGGGCACGGCGTGGTCGGGCACCTCTGACGCGCCTGCTGTGCCGAGGTAGGCGCTCCAGCCGATCCGGTTGGACCTGTTGCTCCAGAGGATGTGCCGGACGGCGTCCAGCTCGCGGTTCGCCGCGGTGCGGTCGTCGAGCATCGGGCAGAACAGCCACTGCGCGACCGGCTGGGTGCCGCCCAGGTCATGGATGCGCTGCACGAGCGCCGCGGCCAGCCCGCCACCTGCGCTCTGGCCGCCGACCGCCACGCGCTGGGGGTCGATGCCGCGAGCGGCGGCGTTCTGCTGCAGCCAGCTCCAGGCGTCCAGGCAGTCGTCGAGCGGCAGCGGGAACGGGTGCTGGGGTGCCAGCCGGTACTCCGCCGAGACGACGACCACGTCGAGCTCCTGCGCGGTGGCGAAGCAGCGGTGGTCGTCCTGGACCGCGCTGCCCAGCACCAGGCCGCCGCCGTGGATCCACAGCAGGGCCGCGCCGGAACCGCCACCCTCGGGCGTGTAGACGCGCAGGCCGGCTGCGTCACCCCACGGGATCTTCTCCAGCGTCATACCCTCCGGTGCCTTCGCGTCGGGCAGGAGCCCCATGAGCCGGTTCGCCAGCTTGAGCAGCAACGGGTTGCCGACGGGCGCCTGCCGCATGATCCGGTACCCCTGCCGCAGCTGCGGGTCCACCGCGGAGAGGTTCATGCCGCCGCCCCGAGGGTCAGGGCGCCGGAGCGGACCGCGGCGACGACCCCGCCGTCGACCAGCAGGTCTGTGCCCGTGACGAAGGACGCCTCCGGGCCGAGCAGGAACGCGACGGCGGCGGCGATGTCGGCGGACGTGCCCAGGCGCCTGGTGCCGGAGGCGTCGACCATGGCGCGCATCCGCGCTCCGCTCTCGCCGCCGAGCTCTTCCTGGCCCATCGGCGTGGAGACGACGCCCGGGCTCACGCTGTTGACTCGGGCCCCCTTGGCGCCCCAGGCCAGGCTCGCGGCCTGCACCCGGAGCTGGTTGGCCCGCTTGGCGGCGCCGTAGGCGGTGCCCGGGTCGGAGAACGCCGGGTCTGCCCAGAACGGCAGGTCCAGGAGCTGGTCGGTCGGCGTGAGCGCCAGGGCGCCCTCCAGCTCCGCGGGGAACTGCCCGGCGAACATGCTTCCCGCCATGCTGGCGATCACGACGCCGGCGCCACCTGGGGCGACGACCGCGCCGAACGCGTCCAGCACGTGCGCGACGCCGAGCAGGTCGACCCGGAGGATCCGGTCGGCGGACGCCTGAGCGGGCGACAGTCCTGCCGTGTGCACGACCTGCACGACAGGGCCGGCGGCCGCGGCGGCAGCGGCGAGGCCCGCGACCGACGGCGCGGACGACACGTCGACGACGTGTGCGTCGACCAGGTAACCGTCCCCGCGCAGGGCGTGAGCCGTCCGGTCCAGGACCGCCTCGTCGAAGTCGGCGAGGACGAGCCTTCTGCCCGTCCCCTGGCGGCGAGCGATCGCTTCTCCCATGCCTCCGACACCGATGACAACTACCGCTTCGCCAGCCATGGCCGCTCCTTTGAGTACCGAGACTCCTCGTCTCGTAAATGAAGCGTAGACCATATACTCGCGCCATGACAGCGACGAGGACCGGCAGGCCGCGGAGCGAGTCGACCCGGCTGGCCATCCTCGAGGCGGCGGCGAGCCTCACCACGGAGCTCGGCTACGACGGCGTCACCATCGACGCGATCGCGGCGCGCGCCGGGGCCGGGAAGCAGACGATCTACCGCTGGTGGTCGTCGAAGTCGATGGTGGTCGCGGACGCCGTCATCGCGGGACACCTCCGGCTGCCCGCGCCCGAGCTGCCCGACACCGGCGACCTGGGCGTCGACCTGAAGGCGTGGACCACTGCCGCGGCCGCCGCGGCGAGCGACTCGCAGCTCGTGCAGGTCGTCCGCGCCCTCGTCACCGCGGCATCGGGCCCGGAGCAGGACGCGAGCCGGCTCTACGAGCACATCACGCGGCCGACCTATGAGCTCCTCGTGAACCGGCTCCGCCGCGGGCAGGACGCCGGCCAGCTCTCCGCGGCCGTCAGCGCCGAGTCGGTGGCTGATGCCCTGATCGGCACACTGCTCTTCCGGGCGCTGGCGCGGCTGCCCCTGTCCGAGGCCCTGACCGGCCTCGTCGACGCCCTGCTGCCCCAGGACCGAGGGACCGGTGCAGGGACGACGCCTCGTACGTGAGCTCTCGTCGCTGACGAACGACGAGAGGCACCACCGGACCCCTCAGCGGAGCGCGTCGGAGCGGCCGGCCTCGATCCGGGACCACTGGGCGATGGGTCGTCCGTTGGTCACCCAGTGGTGCCGGCCGGGTTCTTCGCTCCAGGGCTGGGGCCAGCCCTCGGGCGAGTCCTCCCAGGTCTCCTGGCGTCCGTAGACGGTCATGTCCAGCAGCCCGTGGGTGGGGGTCATGACCTCGACGCCGCGACCGCCGGTGTAATAGGTCTCGAACACCCGGTCGCCGTCGCGGACGTAGCAGACCAGGTGGTGGACCTGCCAGTCGCGCCCCTCCAGGAGCCGCGCCGCGGTCTTCTCGGCCGAGTACCACGGCATGTCCAGACCCATGAAGTCGCGGTAGCGGACGCTCTCCTCGTACGGGCCCTTGCACAGGGTGGCGTACGTGATGTCCCGGGAGTGGAGGTAGGACAGCTCGCGTACCTGGCAGTTGAAGAACGTGCAGCCCTCGCACTGCTCCGCGGCGGGCCTGCCGGGCCACCAGGCGTGAAAGTACGCGATCAGCTGCTTGCGGCCTTCGAAGACGTCGAGGATCGTGACCGGCCCGTCCGGACCGACCACCTCGATACCCGCGTCGACCTCCACCATCGGCAGCCGCCGTCGCGCCGCTGCGATGGCGTCCCCTTCGCGGGTGTGCGCCTTCTCTCGTGCGAACAATGCGTCTCGCGCCTCCTGCCAGGTCTTTCTGTCGACCACGGGCGGGAGGGCCGGGCCGGGTGCTTGGTCGTTCATGATCGGCCTCCGAACAGGTCAGCCGGTGAGATCCACCAGCCACGGGTACCTACGGCGCGTTGCGTCATCCATCGTCTCCCGTCGCCCCCAGGGCGCGTCCCCCGAACGTCGCACACCGGCTCGCGGCCGCACATCCGCCCCGTGACGTACCCCCGGCTGCGCCCCGCGTCGTACACCCTCGCGTCCGCCGTACCGAGCCGGCCGCTTCGTGCGGTGGCGCGGCTGCCGTGCCCCGCCGGAGGCCGTCTGGTCCGATGGCGGTCAGGGCCTGGTGCCGCCGTAGTCGTCCTGCTTGTCGCGCCACAGGGCGTGAGGGTGAGGACCGTCACTGGTGTAGGGGGTGTCCATGACCAGCTCGATCCACAGGGTCGGACCGTCGATGCGGATGTAGTCCCCGGCGTTCGTGAGCGAGGGGTCTCCGGAGTAGCCGATGTACGCGTCGTCCAGCTCGGCCTCGTACTTCGCCAGATACGTTGCCGCGCTCGCGTCGTCGACGTCGCTCACATAGTTGCCGACCGCCTCCAGGACGAGCTGCCGCTGCTCCTCGTCGAGGGCGGAGACCCGGACGCCCCTCGGCGTCTCGGGGAAGGCCCAGTCGGTGCCAGGCGCGAGGAGGAGGTCGGCGAACGTCTCGTCGAGCCGCGCCCGGGTGAGCTGCTCGTCGGTGAAGGACGCGAGCAGCGCCGCGAAGGTGTCCCATTCGTGGCCCTCGGGCCGGTAGTCGACACCCTCGTACTCGAACTCCGGGGGCTCCATGCCCCGGAAGGACGGCGTCGCGCCGATCAGCACGCCGTTCTCGTAGGTGTTGTTGACCGCGAGGTGATGTCCACCGAACTGGAGCTGCCACCTGCCGGTCTCGGAGGGCGTGCCGAGGAACGCGACGCGGAAGTCGCCGCGACCGTACTCGGCGCCTCCGGCCGCGCCGATGCTGCGCAGGTAGTCGTCGGCGATGAGGTGCTGCTGTATCTGCTCGTACCCGTTGCGTTCCCCGGTCCCGGTCGCGGCGGCGAGAAGGGCGTTGAGGGCGTCCCACTGTTCCTGGCTGAGCGTGCTCAGATCCACTCCGAGCCGTCCCTCGTCGCCGAGGTACCACTGCGGGTAGGTGTGCCAGTTGGCGGCGTTCTCGAACGTGTAGGGGTGCTCGAGGTCGGCTCGCCGTTCCTCGTCCAGGATGTTCCGGAAGTCGTTCGCGAGCTGGAGCAGGCGTGCGTGGTCCATGGTGCCTTCCTGGGCTGTCCGGGATGTGCTGGGGGCCGGAGTCTCGGTGGCTGGGGTCCCGGTCGCCGGTAGCGCGGACGACGTCGAGGACGGAGACGCCGTGCTGCCGGCGTCGACAGAGCTCGCGCAGGCTGCCAGCCCCAGCGCGGCAAGGAGGGCGCTCGCTGCTGCGATACCCCTGGGTGGTCGTGCGGCGCGGGTCATGGATCTCCTCTGAGGATGCGAGAGCGCGGTGGAGCTCGCGTCCAGTCAAGATCGCCGGGTTCATTATGTCTAGTGCAATGTAGTTAGGTAGTGATTGCGTCTGATGCAACAATGGCGAGATGGCCGACAGCCTTGATCTCAACCTCCTGCGGGTGTTCGACGCGTTGATGCAGACCGGCAGCGTGACCGGCGCGGCCGAGCGCCTCCACCTGTCCGTCCCCGCCACGAGCCGGGCCCTGAGCCGCCTGCGACGCGCGATGGGCGACGAGATCATGGTCCGTGCCGGCCGGGGCATGGTCCCGACGCCCTTTGCCGAGCGCGCGGCGCACACCGTCCGGCGCCTCCTGGAAGAGGCCGGACAGCTCGGTCTGGAGGGGCAGGGAAGCGATCCGGCCAGCTGGCGTCGAACCTTCACGGTGCGCATCAACGACGCCCTCGTCCCCGTGCTCGCACCGACGATCCTCGCCCGTGTCCGAGAACACGCCCCGGGGATCACGGTGCGCTTCGTGGCCGAAGGGAACGAGAGCCCCGACGCGCTTCGTGACGGCACCATCGACCTCGACATCGGCGTGCCCGATCCCGGGCTGCCGGACCTGCGGACCCAGCCGTTGTTCCAGGATCACTATGTCGCCGTGTTCGCCGCGAGCTCACGCCTCGCCCGCGCCGGGAAGCTCACGGTCGACGATGTCTGCGCTGTTCCCCACGTCACGGCATCGCGGCGTGGCCACACCCGCGGGCCCATCGATACGGCGCTGCGGGAACAAGGCCGGAGCCGCCAGGTCGTCGCGAGCGTTCCCTCGATGACTGCGGCCGCGATCCTGGCCCTCGAGGACGATCTCATCGTCCCGATGCCCGGTCTGCTCGCCGGACACCTCATCGCCAGCGGGCTGCCGCTGCGTCAGAGCGCGCTGCCCTTCGACGTGCCGACGGTCGGCATCGCCGTCCAGTGGCACCAACGACTCGACACGGACCGACCCACCCGCTGGCTACGGACCGTCATCGAGGGTGCCGTGCCCGCTCACGCACGACCCGCCGTCGTCTGAAGCGAGGCGCCTCGGCCGCACCGAGCGCTGACCGACGACGACGGATCGTCACCGGATGAGATGCGTACCGTCGCGAGACGCGCGGCCGAGCGCGGTCAGCACGGCTGCGGTCCAGGGGCTCATCGCGCTTCCTCGCGCGCGGTCGCCGTCCAGGAGGCAAGTATGCGCAGCGCCTCGTCGGACGGCGATCCGGCCTCGGCCGTCAGCACCATGAGCCGTTGGCCGCTGCCGTCGGGGCTGGACCAGGTGTCGCAGTCGAGGGTGAGGTCACCGACGAGGTGGTGTCGATACTGCTTGCTGCCGTAGGTGGCGCTGTTGACGCGGTGCTCGGCCCACCAGCGGCGGAAGTCCGGATCGAGGACGGCGAGCTCGCCGACGAGCCGGGCGAGCTCGGGATCGTCGGGATCCGCGGCGGCCTCCATGCGCAGGGCGGCGACGGCGTCGCGGGCGTCGTGCTCCCATCGGACGTTGAGAGAGCGGACCGTCGGGTGTACGAAGAGCAGGCGCACGTAGTTGCGCTGCCCGGCTGGGATCGAGGCGAAGTCCGTGTACAGGGCGTTCGCCGCGTCGTTCCAGGCGAGGACATCCATGCGTTTGCCGAGGACCAGCGCAGGCGTGTCGGTGAGCAGGTCGAGCAGGCGCCGCATCGCCGGGCGCAGGGTCTGGCGCGTGCGGCGACGGCGAGGGCGGGCGTCGGCCTTGCCTGCGACCTCGTAGAGGTATCGCTGCTGGTCCTCGTCGAGGCGCAGGGCAGCCGAGAGCGTCGCGAGCACCGAGGCGGAGGCAGCGACGCGCCCCTGTTCCAGCCTCGTGTAGTAGTCCACGCTGATCGCCGCGAGCTGTGCGATCTCCTCGCGGCGCAGCCCTGGGACCTTGCGTCGGGAGAGCTCGGGGAGCCCGACGACACGAGGGCTCAGCGCAGCTCGGCGCGCCTTGAGGAACGCGCCGAGCTCGTTCGGGTCGGCCGGGGGTGTCATACGGACCATTCTGGGAGCGTCCGGCTGATCGTGGGAGGGCAGGATCCTTCCCCGGTTGGAACCCGACGCTGTTGCGTCGCGGGCGACCGCCAGAACCTGGTCGCATGAACCGAACAGACGTCACCTTTGACAGCGCCGGCCTCTCCCTCGCCGGCCACCTCTACCTTCCCGAGTCCGACGGCGCGGCGCAGCTCCCCGCGGTCGTAGTCGGCCACCCCGGTACCGGGGTGAAGGAACAGGCCGCCGGCACGTACGCGGCGCGCCTGGCGGACCAGGGGTTCGTCACCCTGGCCTTCGACGCCGCGTACCAGGGCGAGAGCGCCGGTGAGCCGCGCGGCCTGGAGGATCCCGCGCACCGCATCGAGGACCTCAAGGCCGCCGTCTCGTACCTCACCACCCGCGACGAGGTGGACGAGGCCCGGATCGGGATGCTCGGCATCTGCGCCTCCGGTGGCTACGGCATCGCGGCTACCGCGGGTGACCACCGGGTCCGCGCTCTGGCCACGCTCAGCGGTGTCGACGTCGGACGTCAGTTCCGGGACGGCGCCGACGGCCTGCAGGATCCGGCCGTCATCCAGGCGATGCTCGACGCCGCGGCGGCGGCCCGCACGGCCGAGGCTCGTGGTGAGGGAACGGGCACGTTCCCGGTCTTCACCGACACTGCGGAGGAAGCCCGGGCGGCCGGTGGCCAGCACGGCTACGAGGGGTTCGAGTACTACCGCACGGAGCGCGGACAGCACTCGCGGTCCGCGAAGGAGTTCACCTGGTCGAGTGTCGACCGCATCGCGACCTCCGACCAGTTCCGCTTCGTCGGCCTGATCGCGCCCCGGCCGCTGCTCATCATCCAGGGGACTGAGGCAGTGACCAAGGGCATGGGTCTGGCGGCCTTCGCCGACGCACGCGAGCCCAAGGAGCTGCGCTGGATCGAGGGCGCGAGCCACGTCGACCTCTACGACAAGCCCGAGTTCGTCGATCCCGCCGTCGCAGACCTCACGGAGTTCTTCACGAGGGAGCTGGCCGCCGAGTAGTCGGCGGAGCTCTGCGCACGGCGACCACGTCGGGTAGCGGCTTCCTCGTGCGCACCGGAACCGTAGGTACGTGACACGCTAGGAGCCTGGCTACCCATTCCGGTGGCGCGACGTCGCCCGCGTCTCGAAT
>NZ_JBHXBG010000125.1:0-16729 GCF_042726755.1 Promicromonospora sp. NPDC060271
CCGTCGGCAGCGACATTTGTGAATAAGACACAGGTCCTGACATAGGTCGAGCGGCGGGGGCGCCGATGGCGCGCCAGCCGCTCGATGCATTCTCAGGGACGGGCGGCGGTTCTAGGAGACCGCTCCGCCTACGCTCAGCGGATCAGACCGGTCGACTGGGACACCGACTTGGTCGTGTAACCGGCAAGCGATCCCGTCACCACGACGGAGACCCGCTTACCCCTGGCCGAGGTCGGCACCCTGAACGTCGAGCGGGTCGCGCCCTCGACCGACCTCCCGTCGATCTTCCACTGATGCGTCACCGTCGACGGCAGCGGCGTCCAGGTTCCGCGATACACCTGAAGCGTCGAACCAACCGTGGCGGAACCCGCGATCGTGGGGGTCGGGGCGACGAACACGCCCGCCATTACCGCGGCCGTCGCGGGGCTCACCACTGTCTTCGTCTCGTAGCCGGTCTTGGAACCGGTGATCGCGACCGAGACCGCCTTTCCCTTGGCCGACGCCGGGAGCTTCCAGTTATACGCCGTCGCCCCGGAGACAGCTCGCCCGTCCAGGCGCCACTGATACTTGACCGTCGTCGGCTCCGGTGTCCAGGGGCCCCGTGTCGCTGTCAGAGTCCTACCGACCCGGGGAGTGCCGGAGACCGAGGGCGAGATGGGGGTCGAGAACGCCGGGGGCTTGATCGTCACCGTCCGCTGTGTGCTCCACGCCGGGGCATCGGGGAAGGCGCTGTACGTGAACGTCAGCGTCTTGGTTCCCACGCCCAGAGCCGGCCCGTCCAGCGACAGTTCCTCGGTGCGCTCGTCGAAGGACACACTCCCGACAGTGGTCGAGCCGGACTTGACCGTCACGGTCCCGTACGGAGTGACGGCGTCCTTGCTGAGGGTGACCAGGGCAGTGGGAACGTCCCCGAACGTGAACGACGTCGGACCGGTCACCGTGATGGCGGGAGGAGTCGTCGCAGTGCTGCCGGATCCGACGTAGAACTCGTAGGTGGCCGGCACACTGCGGTTGCCTGCCCGGTCGATCGCCTCGACAGTCAGGTAGTTCCGACCTGATCGAGTCGGCGTGAAGTTCAATACCGTGTTCTCAGTGGGGGCGATCTCCCTCGCTGCCGTCTGCGAGTTGATGCCGTACCGATATGTCCGGATATCGCTGGACGGGGAATCGATCAGAAACGAACCCGGAACGCCCACGCCGCCTCGGCTGCTGCCCTTGGTGTAGACCGCTTGCCCGCCCACGACGGGCGTCACCACAGGCGGTTCGGGACTTGTGAAGTCAATGGAGAACTCGCACGTGGCGGACGGTCCGACCTGGCCGTAGCCATCCGTCCCGAACACAGACAAGACGTAGCGGCCCTGAGTCATCGTCCCTCCCGCAATATAGACGAGGTAGCGGTTGCTCGAGAGTGGAAAGTTCTTTGCGTGCTCCTCCCAGACCACCTTGTCAGGTGTGTCTGCGCGAGCAAGGCGGAATGTCCCCGTCGTTGCCGGGATGGACCCATCCGTACCGGTCGGGTCATCGGGATCGACGATGTACGTCTCGATATACACCGTCGTCGTTCGGAACACGGCTTCTCCTGTGCATGGCAGGTTGCCTGTGTTTCGCGACCCGACTTCGAGGTTGGAGGGAGTCAACGGAGCCCTGTCGTTGAAGCGAACGACCAAGAGCGCTGTTGTCTGGAATTTGTTCCAGCCACACGTCATGCACGTCTCGTCGGGCGCAGCGAGACCGAGGGTCACCGACGAGCGGTCATCCCGCGCAGCACGTCGCGCGACCTCCATCGCGTCGAAGTCGCGGTAGCGGTCGGCAACAGAATATCGGGGTGTCTGCTCGCACGTCGACGCGTAGAGCGCATTGCCCCCGACATGCCGATCCTCTGTCCACAACTCCGTGCTTGCCCAGTCAGTATCCGCTGAGATCTGAGGAATGTCGTAGAGATCGAGGCGGTTAGGCGTGCACTCCACGCTGTCAAGCCATATCGTCCACATGTTCGCAGAAAATGTGGCCGACGTGATGTCCTCCGGCTCCAGCCCGGCTAGCCGACCGAGGCCGTCGAACTGCCAGGCGAGGCGCTGTGTTCCAGCGGTGGCGCAACTGGAGGCGGATTCCGCCGGGTTGCAATAACCGACCCATTCTTGACCGGTCCAGCCGTAACCCGACGTCCCTGAAGACCTGAGGACGGTGCGCACGGCTGCCCGCGATTCGATCGTGTGCTCGACGGACGATGCTTCGAGCCTCATCACCCCGTTCGGCTCCGCAAAAAGGCGCGCCCCGTCGTCGGTCACGCCGTGCACCTCGACGTCCTTGTCACAAGCCGCAGCAAGCTCCGCTGCTTCCGCCTCGCTCCGGGCGGTGCTGCCGCAGTCCACCGGGGGCACGGTCGAGACCTCCGCGGACACCGCGACCGTGGCAGGCGTGGCTAACGCCCCGAACAGCAGACCTGCCGCTGTCGCTCCGGCGATCATGGAGCGTTTCATCATGTCCTCCTGCAGTGACCGTTCAATCTGGCGTGACTGCGTGAACCTACCTGCGCTCCGGCGCACCGCTGAGCCGTTTTACGGGTGAACTGTCCCGATTTGAGCAATCAAATACCGGGCATCCTGCAGCGCCTGACCGCTCCTTGGTGAATACCCCAGGTGCGAGACTGTCCACCGTGTCCGACGCCTCCACCCACCCCCTCCTCGACGTGCTGCTCGCCGGTGGCGCGCGCGCCGAGCGGCTGACGGCGTCGCGCATCTTCCCGGAGCGCACCGCCGAGCACGCCGACTGGCCCCGCTGGGCCGACGCGACGGTGGTGCAGGGGTACCGGAAGCTCGGCGTCGAGCGGCCGTGGACACACCAGGCGCTGGCCGCCGACCTCGTCCACCAGGGCCGGCACACCGCCCTGGCCACCTCGACGGGTTCGGGCAAGTCGCTCGCGTTCTGGCTCCCCGCACTGTCCGCCGTCCGGACCGCTGTTGCCGCCGCCTCGCTCGATCCCGGCAACATCGAGTCGGCGCGCGTCCGTCCCACGACGATCTACCTCAGCCCCACGAAGGCCTTGGCCGCCGACCAGCTCAGCGCGCTCGAACGCATCCTCGACGCGGCGGGCACGCGCGACGTCCGGGTCGCGACGTGCGACGGCGACACCTCGCGCGAGGAACGCTCCTGGGTGCAGGACCACGCCGACGTCGTCCTGACCAACCCCGACTTCCTCCACTACGCCCTGTTGCCGAACCATCGCCGCTGGTCACGGCTGCTCAAGGGGCTGCGGTACGTGGTGGTCGACGAAGGGCACGCCTACCGCGGGGTCTTCGGCGCGCATGTCTCGCTGGTGCTGCGGCGGCTCGCGCGGCTCGCCGCGCGGTACGGGGAGGGTTCGCCCACGTTCGTCGTCGCCTCGGCCACGACGGCGCAGCCGGCGGTCAGCGCGGCCCGCCTCATCGGCGTCGCGCCCGACGACGTCACCGCCGTCACCGAGGACGCCTCGCCCTCGGGACGCCGGACGGTCGTGCTGTGGCAGCCACCGGAGATCGCCGGCTGGCGGCCACCCGCCGGCGACGGCTCGGACGGCACAGGGACGGACGCCGGCGCGTCCCCGCGCGATCCGTCCGTCGATGAGCCGACGCCGATGCGCCGAGTCACCGTCGCCGAACCCGACCCCTGGGCGCTACCTGCCGACGGGTCGGATCCGTCGCCCGCCTCGGAACCCGATCCGGAGGCCGAGCCGGTGGCGACCGAGGCACCGCCGGAGCATCCGCGCCGGTCCGCCACGGCCGAGGTGGCCGACCTCCTCGCCGACCTGTCGGCGGCCGGCGCCCGCACCCTTGCGTTCACCCGGTCCCGGCGCGGTGCGGAGTCGGTCGCCCAGCAGGCCCGCGACCACCTGCGGCACGCGGCCCCGGACGCCGCGCGTCGGATCGCGGCGTATCGCGGCGGCTACCTGCCGGAGGAGCGTCGCGAGCTGGAGCAGGCCCTGCGCACCGGCGATCTGCTCGGCCTCGCGACGACCAACGCGCTCGAGCTCGGCGTGGACATCTCCGGTCTGGACGCGGTGCTGATCGCCGGCTGGCCCGGCACGCGCATGTCGCTCTGGCAGCAGGCGGGGCGCGCCGGGCGGGCGGGCGCGGACGGCCTTGTCGCGTTCGTCGCGCGGGAGGACCCGCTCGACACCTACCTCGTGACCCATCCCGAGGCGGTGTTCGACGCCCCGCTCGAGGCCACGGTGTTCGACCCCGCGAACCCGCACGTGCTCGCGCCGCACCTGTGCGCGGCGGCCCAGGAAGCGCCGCTCCGGACCGAGGACCTCGCCACCTTCGGTCAGCCCGACCACGTCCGCGGGATCCTGGACGTTCTGGTCGCCCGGGGTGCGCTCCGGCGTCGGACGTCCGGGTGGTACTGGACGCACGCCCAGGGTGCCGCGGGCCTCACCGACCTGCGCGGGGCGGGCGGCACGCCGGTGCGCGTGGTGGAGCACGGCACGGGCCGCATGCTCGGAACGGTCGACGCGGCGTCGGCGGACGGCCAGGTGCACGACGGCGCCGTCTACGTGCACCAGGGCACCACCTACGTGGTGGCGCACCTCGACCTGGCCGACCACACCGCCGTCGTGCAGCGGCGCAAGCTGGACTACGGCACGTGGTCCCGTTCGGTGATGTCGGTGGCCATCGAGAACTGGGGCGAGGACGCCGAGGCGTCCGACGACCCGGAGGCCGCGCGCGCGGACGGCCCCGGCCATGACCTGGTCACCCGGGAGTGGGGACCGATCACCTGGGGCCTCGGCCCGGTCGAGGTGACGTCGCAGGTGGTGAGCTTTCAGCGGCGGCGTGTCCCGGACATGCAGGTGCTGGGGACCGAGCAGCTCGAGCTGCCCGAGCACACCCTCGGCACCGTCGCCGTCTGGTGGTCGGTACCCGAGTTCGTGCTGCGGGCCGCCGACATCACGCCCGAGCAGACGCCGGGTGCGCTGCATGCCGCCGAGCATGCCTCGATCGGTCTGCTGCCGCTGCTCGCGACGTGTGACCGCTGGGACCTCGGCGGGGTGTCGACGGAGCTGCACCCGGACACGGGCGAGGCGACGGTGTTCGTCTACGACGCCTATCCGGGCGGCGCCGGCTTCGCGGAGCGGGCCTACGACCTGGGCGCGACCTGGCTCCGGGCCACCCGTGACGCGATAGCGGCCTGCCCCTGCGCCGACGGGTGCCCGGCCTGTGTCCAGTCGCCGAAGTGCGGCTCGTACAACGCGCCGCTGGACAAGGCCGCGGCCGTGCGGCTCCTCGACGCCGTGCTGTCCCACGACCCCCGCGCCACCCTCGCCGAGTCCCGCTGAGCCCTACTCGCCCAGGCGCTTGAACGGCGTCGTCGAGAACACCACCTCGACAGCGACGCCGAAGTACTCGGCGATGCGCAGCGCGAGGAAGAGCGACGGGCTGTACTCACCCCGCTCCAGGTACCCGACCGTCTGGTAGTGCACCCCGAGCGCCTCCGCCAGCTCACGCCGCGAGATACCCCGCTCGGCACGCAGCATCGCTATGCGGTTATGGACGACGTCGGACTGCTCTGCCACCACTCAGTACCCCTTGGTCATGTAACGCTCTCGCGCCGCCGCCACCGTGGAGCCCGACTCACGCCTGGCCATCCTGCGGAGCACGATCGGCGCGAGCACCATACCCACGACCGCCCAGACCCCGAGCACCGCGAACATCTCGACCGTGCGCCACGACCCCCCGATCTCCGCGGCGACCATGGCCTCCGGAAGCATCGCCGACCGGGCACCGAGCCCCAGCCAGTAGTACGGGAATGCCTGCCCCACCCACTGGAGCCACTCGGGCAGCGCCGTGATCGGGTAGAAGATCCCCGACGGCACGATCAGGAGCATCGACCCCAGGAACAGCAGCCCGGTCTGGGACGCCGTCTTGAACAGCGACCCGAGCGCCACGCTGATCGGGACCGTCGCGACCATCCCCACCACAAAGATCAGCACCAGCAGGACCCCGGTACGGGCATCCAGCCGCAGGTCGCCCGCGACCGTGAAGGCCGGGATCACCAGCGCGACGAGGCTCACGAGCGTGGTCAGCGCGAACAGCAGGATCTTGCCGACGAGGTAGCCGATCATCCCGTTGGGTGTGGCCTTCGCCCGCAGCAGCGTCCCGTCCTCGCGGTCGACCGCGATCGTGCTGGCGGGCCCGGTGAGTCCGCCGAACGCGATCGACATGCCGACCAGGCTTGGCAGCACCATGGCGCCCAGCGCGAAGTCGGTTCCCGGCACGGTGCTGCCGCGCATGAACAGGAGCACCACCGCGTAGATCACCGGGAACGCCACGATCCAGATGACGTCGCCCGGCTCCTGGAGCGAGTACTTGGTCTCGAGCCAGCCGCGGGAGAGCCCTGCCCGCACGGCCGCCCATCGCACCTCGGTCGGGGTGGACGTTGGCGTGGTCATGACTGCGCCTCCTCGGTCTGCTCGGTCTGCTCGGTCTGCTCGGTCTGCTCGGTCTGCTCGGTCTCGGTCGGCCCTGTCCGTTCGGTCCGTTGCACAGGGCCACTCTCGGCCCGGTGGACGAGCGACATGTACGTGTCCTCGAGGCTCGCCCGCTTGACCTCGAGCTCGGTGACTCCCGGGTCATGCGCCAGGAGCTCACGGACGAACTGGGTCGGGTCGCCCTCGGTCACGGCGTGCACGTGCCTGCGGCCTTCGGACACCCAGCGCACCTCCGCCTGAGTGGTGAGCTCGCGGGCGAGCTGCTCGGCGGACCCGTTGGCGACGATGGTGCCCTCGTCGAGCACGAGGATCCGGTCGGCCAGCTTCTCGGCCTCGTCCAGGTCGTGCGTGGTGAGCAGGACCGTCGTGTTCTCGAAGTCGGCGAGGCGGTGCACCAGGTCGTGAAACTCCCTGCGGGCGTGCGGGTCGAAGCCGGCCGTCGGCTCGTCGAGAAAGACGAGCTCGGGCCGCCCGACGATGCCGATCGCCACATCCAGGCGACGGCGCTGCCCTCCGGACAGGGTCTGCACCTTCGCGTTGGCGTGCTCCGCTAGGCCGACAACGCCGATCAGCTCCTCGACGTCCCACGGCCGCTTGACCTCGGGGGTCGAGTACGGGCCGTAGAACCGTGCGAGATACCCGAGCAGGTCCCGCACCCGCCAACGGCCGTGGTCCCGCCACGACTGGAGCACCACACCCAGCCGCGCGCGCCAGGCCTCGTCAGCGTGTGCCGGATCCTGTCCCAGGACCGACACCTCGCCGGCCGACCGCATGCGGAAGCCCTCGAGGATCTCGATGGTGGTGGTCTTGCCTGCGCCGTTGGGGCCGAGCAGGGCGAGGACCTCGCCCCGGTAGGCCTCGAACGAGACCCCCGTGAGCACGTCTTTCGTCCCGTATCGCATTCGTAGGTCGCGCACGTCGAGCGCCACATCGCCCGACGGCGGAGGTGCGTGCCGCGCACTCATCGCATCTTCCGTACTTCTCATAGCAGGAATACTACGAGTCGTATTGAACGCATGTCACTCCCTTTCCGTACCGGGTTCACCGGGATCACCCGCGCGGGTCCGGCCCGCGCACTCGCCCGCGCCTCGCCGAGGACACCGCCGGGGCCTGCCGCGATCCGCGTCGCGACCACCCGGACCACGCCTCCACCGAGCTCCTCGCAGGCGGCGACCGCCGCGCCGTTGCGCGCCACGGCAGACCTCGCCGTCCCGCACGGATCGAAGCCGTCCCGCAACGCGGTCGCGCCGGCGAGCGCGCCGAGATCCGCTGCGACCTGCGCCGCCCCGCGCGCGTTCTGGGCAGCGCCGAGCGCCGCTATCCCGAACGCGAGCACCAGGATCGCGGCGACGACCCCGAGCACAAGGACCGTTCCGGCGCCACGCTCGGAGGACCGCCCGGAGGATCGTTCGGTGCTCACGGCTCCACCCATGCCGTCGCCGCGCCCGTGGCCCGCAGCGTCCCCGACAACCAGCCGCCGGCCACCGGCCGCGTCACCGTCACCCGTACCCATCCACCCTCGTGCGCGAGCGCCAGCTCCGCCTCAGGACCGCCGACCCTGGCCACCACCGCGCTCACAGCCGGCCCCTGCTCCCCGATCGCCAGCGCCCGCGCTCCCGCGCGGGCCGCGTCCATGGCGCGCATCTGCGCCGTGGACGCGGCCGCGAGGGTGAGCACGGCGACGAGCACGAGGACGACGACCGGCAGCCCGATGGCCAGCTCCGCCGTGACCGTGCCCCGCTCCGACTCACGCTCAGTCATGGGTCAGCCGATCGTGAGTGCCTGCTGGACCAGCGACGTGAGCATCGCCTTCACGTCTCCGCCCCTCAGGATGACCATCAGGAGTCCCGCGAACCCGGCGGCCGCGATCGTCGCGATGGCGTACTCGGCGGTGGCCAGCCCGCGCTCCGACTCGCGGTCGTCGGCCTCCGCCTGTGACCGGTCTTCCGGTTCGGGGCAGGCCACAGCGGTCCTCGTCGTTGTCATGTCTTCTCCGTCTCCGCCCGTTGCCGGGCTACCTGGCCCGCACGCGGGCCTGCTCTCCATGACCCGTGTGGCGGGCCATCTCTCCTGACCCGCACAGCGGGTCCCGTCCGCCGTGCGGCGGACGGCGTCGGCGCCCTGAGCGCGCCGAAGCTTCTTGGTCCCTGCCTGACGTCGGTGCTCAGCCGGCGAGCAGGTCGATCCCGAGCGCCAGCAGCACGGGCACGAGACCCACCAGCACGAACGCGGGGAGATAGCAGGTGCCCAGCGGGAGCACCAGCCGCACACCGAGCCGGGCGGCCGCGGTCCGCGCCTCGGCCCTCCGCTCGTGCCGTACCTCCTCACCGGCGGCCCGGAGCGCCTCCCCTGGTGCGGCGCCGTCCAGCCAGGCACCGCGCAGGGCCCGGACCATCGGGTCCAGCTCCCCGGAGACGCCGGTCCAGGCGCGCTCCCAGGCCGCCCCGAGCACGAGGGCGTGCCCGGCCCTGGTGAGCACCGGCCCGTCGGCCCCGCCGACAGCCGCGCCGGCGGCCTTCAGCGCCCGTGGCACGCCGGCCCCGGACCGTAGAGCGGCGGCCACCAGCTCCAGCACCACCTGGACGTCCACGCCCGGCTGGTCGGCCCCGCGGGCAGCGGCCACCAGTCGGTCCGACCAGACCCGGCCCGCCACGAGCAGCACCAGCCCCGTGCCGACGGCCAGGCTGCCGATGCCGCCGTCCGTTGCCGTACCCACGGGGTCGGCGCCGAGCGCCCAGCCGAGGAGCCCGCCGAAGATCGGCAGCCACATCAGCAACCGTCCCGTCGTCCGAGGGCCGGCGAGGGCCACTTCTCGTTCGGCTCTCGACTCGGCCTCCGCGACGAGCGTCCCGGCGACCTGTTCGAGGACCCGACCGAGCGGAGCGCCGACGTCGAGCGCGAGCCGGGTCGCCGCGACCACCGCCTCCGCATGCCCCGCGCCGAGCACCCGCGTGAGGCCGTCGACGTCGGGCGCACCCGTGAGGTCGACGCCCACGCCGACCGCGCGCGACCACGCCGCCCCTGGTGCCGACCCCGCTCTGAGCAGCGCCACCACCTGCATCACGACCACCCGGACGTCGCCGCCCGGGCCTCGTTCGGCTCGGGACCGGCGACCCTGTCGCGCAGCGGGCATCACGTTCCGTCCGGGCCTGACGGCGGCCGGCTGGCCGGTGGGGCCAACGGTGTCCGGTTCCGCTGCCGGGGCCGAGGGTGCGAGGACCACCCGCAGCCGGCGACCACCACGCGCCAGCACCAACCAGGCACCCAGCGCGACGAGCAGACCCACGCCGAACGACTCCACGACGCTCACCACGGCCCGTACCTGCCGACCAGCTCGCGCCACGCGTCCGGCTCGACCGTGCAGCCACCTCCGCCGTCCCACCGAGCGACCGTGCGGACCTCCAGCTCGCCGCTCGGCCCACGACCCACCAGCCCGATCTCCGCCAGGTGTCGAGCGCCGTTCGACCGGCGGAGGTGCAGCACCACGTCCAAGGCGCCGGCGGCCTGCGCGGCCACCGCCTCGCGGGTCATCCCCGCCAGGCCGGCGAGCGCCTCCAGCCGGGCGGGCACCACTGCCACGGCGTTGGCGTGCAGGGTCGCGAAGCCGCCGTCGTGCCCCGTGTTCATGGCCATGAGCACCTCACGGACCTCGGCTCCGCGGCACTCGCCGAGCACTATGCGGTCCGGCCGCATGCGCAGCGCGTTGCGCACGAGGTCGGCGAGGTCGACGATGCCCGCGCCCTCGACGTTGGCGCGACGAGCGGCCAGGTGCACCACGTGCGGGTGCGCCGGCCGCAGCTCGCGGGCCTCCTCGACCGTCACCACACGCTCGTCGCCGGGCACGAGGGAGAGCAGGGCGGCGAGCAGCGTGGTCTTCCCCGTGCCCGTGCCGCCGCTGATCAGCACGTTCGCCCGCCGCAGCACCAGGGCGCGCAGCAGGCCCGCCCACTGGCTCGGCAAGGCGCCTGCGGTCACCAGCTCGTCGAGCGTGAACGCACGGGTGCGCAGCACGCGCAGGGAGATCACCGCGCCGGCCTCGGCGAGCGGCTCCAGCACCGCGTGCAGGCGGGTGCCGTCCGGCAGGCGCGCGTCCACGGTCGGGCAGGCGTCGTCGAGCCGCTGGCCGCCGAGGGCTGCGAGCCGGACCGCCAGCCCTCGTACCTCGGTCGCCGTACCGAGGCTCATGGTGACCTGCTCGAGGCCCGCCCCTCTGTCGACCCACACGTCGTCCGGTCCGTTGACGAGCACGTCGGTGACGTCGGGTGCGTCGAGGAGCGTCTGCAGCGGCCCGGCGCCCGTGAGCTCCGCACGCGCGGCGTCCTCCAGGTCCCGGAGCGCGTCGGACCCCAGCACCCGCCCGGAGTCTCGCACGGCGTCGCGGACGGCGGCTCCCGCGCCGGTGCGACCGGTCGCGAGGCGCGCGCGGACGTCGTCGAGCAGGGAGAGCTCACCGGCCGGCGTGCTCACAGCGCGTCCGCCACGTCGGCGGCGAACCTGCCGAGCGTGGCCCGGTGCGACATCGCGGGCCCCTCGCCCCGTTCGATCGCCCGGGCCAGCCCCGCGTCGCGTCCCAGCACCGCGGCCACCGGCAGCCCCAGCGCGGCTGACACGTCTGCCTCGTCGACCGATCCGGGCGCCGGGCCCCGCACCACCAGTCGCACGTCCGGTACGCCCGCACCCCGCAGGGCATCGCGCACCCGCCCCGCGCCGATGATCGCGGGCAGCGTCAGCGGCACCACGAGCAGCGCCGTGTCGCAGCCGGCCAGCAGGGTACGCACAGCCAGGCCGTCGCTGCCCGGCGCCTCGGCGGCGGCTCCCCTGCCCCGCCGGGTGACCGAGCCCCAAGCGCCCGGCCGTGGCAGGTCGAGCACCAGGGACTCACCCGCCCGCACCAGTCCGCGGCAGACGTCGAGCACCACGTCGTCCTCGGGCGGCGCGCCCGACGCCGTACCGCTCAGCACCGGCACCGTGCCCCAGCGAGGCAGCGCGGCCACCACCCCTGCGCCCTCGACCTCACCACGCGCCTCGACCAGGTCCGGCCAGCGGGCACCACGCCCGCCGTCAGCCCCCAGAAGCAGGTCCGTGCCAGGCCCGTACGCGTCGAGGTCGATGAGCGTGGCTCGCTCCCGAACCCGGCGCAGGCCGTGGGCGACGCAAGCGGCCACCACTGAAGTGCCCGCTCCGCCGCACGCGCCGACCACGCCGATCACCCGCCCGGGCTCCGGCACCACGCCGCCCGCTGTGCTGACCATCGCCGCCTCCTCCGTCCGGGCCCTGCCGACCTTCCGCCGGGCAGGTGACCCCGTCCTCGCTCCGGGCTGACTGCCCGGGCTCCGGAATCAGGTTGGGCGTTCGGCGCCGGGCCGCGGCGCCCCGGTCGGCTTCGCTGTGCACAGGCCGAGGGAACTCATGCTTGTGGTCGGGCTCGCTCCCCTGTCCCGCCGTGACCAGGGTCTGCGGGCCGGGCCGACGAGTTCCATCCGGACACCGGCACGCCTCGCTGATGACCTCCAGGGACGGACGGCGCCGTTAGGCTCGTCGCGTGACCGAGCAGGTACCCCAGAGCACCACTCGACCGACGTCGCACGCCCCGCGTACGGCCGCGTTCTTCGATCTCGACAAGACGATCATCGCCACGAGCTCGTCGGCGGCGTTCTCCAAGCCGTTCCTCGCGGGCGGGCTGCTCTCGCACGCCGACGTGCTGCGCAGCGCCTACGCCCACTTCGTCTTCATGATCGGCAACGCGGACGCCGACCAGACCGAGCGGATGCGCGCACACCTGTCATCGCTCGCCACGGGCTGGGACGTGGAGAAGGTCCGGCAGATAGTCACCGAGACGGCGCACGAGCTCATCGACCCGTACGTCTACGCCGAGGCGGTCGAGCTCATCGCCGAGCACCATGCGGCGGGCAGGGACGTGGTCGTGGTGTCGGCGTCTGCCGCCGTGCTGGTCGAGCCGATCGCCGCAGCCCTCGGCGCGGACCACGTGCTCTCCACCCAGATGAGCGTCGTGGACGGGCGGTTCACCGGCAAGATCGACTTCTACAACTACGGCGACAACAAGGCAGTGGGTATCCGCCGGCTCGCCGCGCAGGAGCAGTACGACCTCGCCGGGAGCTTCGCCTACTCCGACTCCATCACGGACGCCCCGATGCTGGCCGCCGTCGGCCACGCCTACGTGGTCAATCCGGACCGCGTGCTGAAGCGGCGAGCGGCCCAGTCCGGCTGGGGTGTCCTCGCGTTCACGCGGCCGATCGCGCTGCGCCCGCGCATCGAGCCCGTCCCCGTCATCGCGGTGGTCGGCGTGGCAGTCGTGGGTGTCGCGGCCTGGCTGATCTGGCGCGCGGCCCGGCGCCGGTCCCGACGCGACTGATCGCCGAGGCATACATCACCAGGTCCTCAGCCTGACGGGTCAAGGTCGTCCGGACCACCACATCAGGTCAAGCGGAAGCAAGGCCAAATTTTTTCGCGGCCAATTGCCGGCATGACAGGAATTGGCAATTGTGAAGATGGGTCCGCTCCAGTTGCTTTTGTTAGCCAGAGGCAGTGTGATTGTGTTCACAGCAAGCATTCAGGGCGGAAGGGACCGTGCTCTGGGTACCGAAAGGGTGTTGACCCGATCGGGCAGCAAGCGAAGTGCACGGTCACCCCGCCCACTGGTGAGAGCGACATCCGGCTTGAGGATGCTCCCGGACGTCGTACTCGTGGACCGAGATCTCGCCACCGCAGTGGCCGGGCCCTCGCACTTCCGGATCGCGAACGGAAATTGCGAGGAGCCCGGCCGCACGGCGAATCGTTTCGCGGAATGCACACTCGCTGGAAAAGAATCACCACGCGCACATTCCTCCCGGCGTTGAAACGCCGCAGGCACAGGAATCGCGTTCACCGCACTGACCCGCAGCAGGTCACCGCCACTGCCCGCGCGCGTACTGCGGCTGCATTCCCACCCCGGACTCCACCGGCTGGGTCCCGATCTTCTCGCCCAGGGCGTGCGCCGCTCGCAGCGGCCAGTACGGATCACGCAGCGCCTCACGACCGAGCATGACGGCGTCCGCCGAACCCTCCACGAGGATCTGCTCGGCCTGGGCCGGCTCGCTGATGAGCCCCACGGCGCTCACCGGCAGCCCGGACACCTCCCGTACGCGGCGCGCGTACGGGACCTGGTAACCCGGCCCGACGGCGATGGTCGCCGGCGCCACGCCACCCGTCGACACGTCGATCAGGTCGGCGCCGAGCGCGCCGAGGCGACCGGCGACCGCCGCGACGTCGTCGACGCCGAGGCCGTCGTCGCGCCAGTCGGTGCCGGACAGCCGCACCAGCACCGGCAGCTCGTCCGGCCAGACGGACCGCACCGCGCCGACCGTCTCCTCGACGAGCCGCGAGCGCCCGTCCGGCGTCCCGCCGTACTCGTCGGTGCGGGAGTTCGCGAGCGGCGACAGGAACTGGTGGAGCAGGTATCCGTGCGCCGCGTGCACCTCCACGGTGTCGAAACCCGCCTCGCGGGCGCGCCGCGCGGCCGCTGCGAACTGCTCGGGGACGTCGGCCACCTGCTCGGCGGACATCTCCGCCGGGGTGTCGAGCCCGGGGAACGGTGCGGGTGACGGGCCGAGGGTCGGCCAGCCGCCGTCGGCCGCCGGGACGGTGCCGTGCAGCGGGGACCAGGGGCGGAAGGTGGACGCCTTGCGCCCCGCGTGCGCGAGCTGGATGCCGATGCGCGCCCCGCGTTCGTGCACGAAGTCGACCACACGCTTCCACGCCGCTGCCTGCTCGTCGTTCCAGATGCCCGTGTCCTGGGGCGAGATCCGACCCTCCGGCACGACGGCGGTCGCCTCGGTCAGCACCAGCCCGAACCCACCGACGGCGCGGGCGCCCAGGTGCACGAGGTGCCAGTCGTTCGGCATCCCGTCCTCCGCCGAGTACTCGCACATCGGCGACAGCCATGCCCGGTTGGGGACCGACAGGTCACGGAGGGCGATCGGCTCGAAGAGAAGGCTCACGCCTGGCCCAACGTGGCCGGTCCCTGGGCCATTCCGGGTGGCCCGACCGGTGTCTCAGGTGGTGACACGGGATTGTGAGGACTGTCACCGTCCGGGACTACACTCACCGACCAGAGAGACGTCAAGGCAGCGCAAACCACCTGCCTGGGACGAACGCCTGAGACGAACGCGAAGACGCGCACCGGAGGTCACCGTGACAGACACCAACCCGACGTCGGGCTCGGCATCCAGCCCCAGCCTCGAGAACCTGCTGCACGAGACCCGGAGCTTCCCGCCCAGCGAGGAGTTCGCGGCTCAGGCGAACGCGAAGGCCGACCTGTACGAGAAGGCGTCGGCCGACCGCCTGGAGTTCTGGGCCCAGCAGGCCCGGGAGCTCGTGACCTGGAAGACGCCGTTCACCGAGACCCTCGACTGGAGCGGCGCCCCCGTCGCCCGCTGGTTCGCGGACGGCACGCTGAACGCCGCGTACAACGCGGTGGACCGGCATGTCGAGGCCGGCAACGGCGACCGCGTCGCGATCCACTTCGAGGGCGAGCCCGGCGACACCCGCACGGTCACGTACGCCGACCTGCAGCAGGAGGTGTCCCGCGCGGCGAACGCCCTGACCGCGCTCGGCGTGGAGACCGGCGACCGCGTGGTCATCTACCTGCCGATGCTCGTCGAGTCCGTGGTGGCCATGCTGGCCTGTGCCCGCATCGGCGCGGCGCACTCGGTCGTCTTCGGCGGCTTCTCGGCGGATGCCCTGCGCAGCCGGATCGCCGACGCCGAGGCCACCCTGGTCATCACGGCCGACGGCGGCTTCCGCCGCGGCGCGCCGTCGGCCCTCAAGCCCGCCGTCGACGAGGCCCTCGCGCCCAAGGACGGCGCAGAGGCGACCACCGTCCGCAAGGTGCTCGTCGTCCAGCGCACCAAGCAGGACGTCGACTGGGTGGAGGGCCGCGACGTGTGGTGGCACGAGGCCCTGGCCGCGGCGTCCGACCAGCACGAGCCGGTCGCCGTCGAGGCGGAGCACCCGCTGTTCATCCTGTACACGAGCGGTACGACCGGGAAGCCGAAGGGCATCCTGCACACCACTGGCGGCTACCTCACGCAGGCCGCGTACACGCACAAGAACGTGTTCGACCTCAAGCCGGAGACGGACGTCTACTGGTGCACCGCCGACGTCGGCTGGGTCACCGGCCACTCCTACGTGGTCTACGGGCCGCTCGTGAACGGCGCGACGCAGGTCCTGTACGAGGGCACGCCCGACACCCCGCACCGCGGCCGCTGGTGGGAGCTCATCGAGAAGTACAAGGTCTCGATCCTGTACACCGCACCGACGGCGATCCGTACCTGCATGAAGTGGGGCGACGACATCCCCGGCGGGTTCGACCTCTCCTCCCTGCGCGTCCTCGGCTCGGTGGGCGAGCCCATCAACCCCGAGGCGTGGATGTGGTACCGCCGTGTCATCGGCGGCGACCGGACCCCGATCGTCGACACCTGGTGGCAGACCGAGACCGGCGCCATCATGATCAGCCCGCTCCCGGGCGTCACGGCGGCCAAGCCCGGCTCGGCCCAGGTCCCGCTGCCCGGCATCGTCGCGACGGTCGTCGACGACGAGGCGAAGCCCGTGCCCGACGGCGGCGGCGGCTACCTCGTGCTGTCCGAGCCGTGGCCGTCCATGCTCCGGGGCATCTGGGGCGACCTGGAGCGCTACAAGGACACGTACTGGTCCCGGTTCGAGGGCCTCTACTTCGCCGGTGACGGCGCGAAGAAGGACGAGGACGGCGACATCTGGCTGCTGGGCCGCGTCGACGACGTCATGAACGTGTCCGGCCACCGCCTGTCCACCACGGAGATCGAGTCGGCGCTCGTGTCGAACCCGATAGTGGCGGAGGCGGCCGTCGTCGGCGCGAACGACGAGACGACCGGACAGGCCGTCGTCGCGTTCGTGATCCTGCGCGGCGAGCACGCGGGCCGGGCGGCGACGCCGGAGGGTGCCGCCGACGTGCAGAAGGAGCTGCGCGACCACGTGGGCAAGGAGATCGGCCCCATCGCGAAGCCGAAGAAGATCCTCGTCGTGCCCGAGCTGCCCAAGACCCGGTCCGGCAAGATCATGCGCCGCCTGCTGCGCGACGTCGCCGAGGACCGGGCGGTGGGGGACGCGACCACCCTCGCCGACTCCTCGGTGATGGACCTGATCACGGCGGGCCTGGCGGCGCCGTCGGCCGCCTCGGAGGACTGACCGCTTCCGCTGGTCGAGCCTGTCGAGGCCGCCGCCTCGACAGGC
>NZ_JBHXBG010000126.1:0-16721 GCF_042726755.1 Promicromonospora sp. NPDC060271
TCCCTGGTGACACCCAGGAAGACTCGGACAGGCGCTCTACTTCGCGGACCCTGTTACGGGCGGGGCTCCACGCCCGACTTCAGGAGCCCGTACACGTACGCCTCCGTGACCGCCTCCCAGGCCGCCTCGACCACGTTGGGTCCGACGCCGACCGTCGACCACGAGTGCTCACCGTCGGTGGTCTCGATCAGCACCCGCGTGATCGCGTCGGTGCCGAGCTCCTGGTCGAGGATGCGTACCTTGAAGTCGATGAGCTCGAACCGGCTGAGCTCCGGGTAGACCCGGGACAGCCCGGTCCGCAGCGCGTGGTCCAGCGCGTTGACCGGCCCGTTGCCCTCGCCCGTCGTCACGATGCGCTCGCCGCCGGCCCAGATCTTCACGGTCGCCTCGGCCACCGCGACGGCGTCGGGGGCGTGGACCGACGGCGGCGCCGCGCCCGCCGGGACGGTCTCGATGATGGTCCGCCACGACTCCACCGTGTAGAACTCGGGGCGGCCACCCAGCTCTGACCGCAGCAACAGCTCGAACGACGCGTCGGCGGCCTCGTAGGTGTAACCGGCCGCCTCGTCCTCCTTGACGCGGTTCGTGACCCGGGACAGCAGCTCACCCTGGCCCGCGAGGTCGAAGCCGAGCTCGCGACCCTTGAGCTCGATCGAGGCCCGGCCGGCCATGTCGGACACCAGCATCCGCATGTCGTTGCCCACCAGCGTGGGGTCGGTGTGCTGGTACATGTCCGGGTCCACGCGGATGGCGCTGGCGTGCAGCCCGCCCTTGTGCGCGAACGCGCTCGCCCCGACGTACGGCTGGCGCGCGAAGGGCGAGATGTTGGTGATCTCGCTGATGGCGTGCGAGATCCGGGCGGCCTCCCGCAGGCCGCCGTCGGCCAGGAGGGACATGCCGGCCTTCAGCTCCAGGTTGGCGACGACGGTGACGAGGTCGGCGTTGCCCGTGCGCTCGCCGTACCCGTTGACGGTGCCCTGCACGTGCGTCGCACCCGCCTCGACCGCGGCGAGCGAGTTCGCGACGGCGCACCCGCTGTCGTTGTGCGCGTGCACGCCGAGCATCTGCTCCGGCCCGACGCCGGTCCGGGCGCGCAGCTCGCGCACCACCTCGCCGACCCAGGTCGGCAGCATCCCGCCGTTGGTGTCGCAGAGCGTGACGACCTCGGCCCCCGCCTCGAACGCGGTGGAGACGGCGCTCGTCGCGTAGTCGGCGTCGTGCCGGTAGCCGTCGAAGAAGTGCTCGGCGTCGAGGACCACGCGGCGGCCCTCCGCGACGAGGAAGCTCACTGTGTCGGCGATCATCGCGAGGTTCTCGGCGCGGGTCGTCTTCAGCGCCCGCTCCACGTGCCGCGCGTCCGACTTGGCGACGAGCGTCACGACGGGGGTCGCCGCGTCGAGCAGGGCGCGCACCTGCGGGTCGTCGCCCGCCCGGACCCCGGCGCGACGCGTCGCCCCGAACGCGGCCAGAACCGCGTTCTTCAGGGTGAGCTCGGTCGCCGCCCGCGCGAAGAAGTCGGTGTCCTTGGGGACCGCACCCGGCCAGCCGCCCTCGATGTAGCCGACGCCCAGCTCGTCGAGGAGCACCGCAATGGCGAGCTTGTCGGAGACGGAGAGGTTCATCCCCTCCTGCTGCGCGCCGTCGCGCAACGTCGTGTCGTACACCTGGAACGAGGCGGTGGTCATCGATGCTCCCAACGATGTGGCTGACGATGTGTCTGACGAGATGACTGCCCGCTGGAGCGGGGCTGACGGGCCAACAAAAAAAGACCCTCCGGGTGTGGAAGGTCTGCGCGTCCGGTGGGGTGTCGCCGGACGCGCTACGAAATGATGATCACCTGTCGCGGGGTGGAGCGCGGGGTCGTCATGCGGGTCATAGTGCCACAGCCGGACGGACGACGGAACCGGTGACCAGCAAGCGGACCAGCGGGCCGGCGGAGGCCTTCCGGGCCGCCCGCCCGGCGCCGGAGACGATGTCGGGCATCTCGCTTCTTGCGCGGATCTTTGAACTTTTGTTTGCTAATCGCCATAAGTCCGGATAGGTTGCTCGGGACGACGACGTCGAACCGGGGAGCGATGATGCACGACGCCTCTGCACGCCACGATGCAGCAGAACGCACGGGGATCTGGTTCGTCGGAGCCAGGGGCTCCGTGGCCAGTACCGCGACAGCCGGCCTCGCGGCCATCGCCGACGGGCAGTCCCCGCCGACGGGCTGCGTCACGGCGCGCGAACCCTTCGCCTCAGCGGGGCTGCCAGGGTTCGCCGACCTCGTGGTGGGCGGGCACGACATCTCCTCCGTCACCATGACGAAGCGGGCGGAGTGCCTCGTCGAGACGGGGATGATCCCGCCGCGGCTGCTCGCCGCGACGCACGACGCGCTCGAGCGGGCCGACGCCGAGGTGCGCCCAGGGTACGACCCGCACGAGGGCAAGGAGAACGCCTCGCAGCAGGCGGTCGCCGAACGTCTCGCGGCCGACATCGTCTCCTTCCGCGAGCGGCACGACCTGGCCCGGGTGGTGCTGGTCGACCTCTCCTCGACCGAGCCACCGGTCGTCCACGTGCCCGAGCACGACGACACCGACGCCCTGCTCACCGCCCTGGCCGACCCGACCCGCGCGGTGCTCCCGCCGTCCTCCGTCTCGGCGTACGCGGCGATCCTTGCCGGAGCCGCGTATGCCGCCTTCACGCCGTCGGCCGGCATGGGCATACCCGCCCTGGCCCGGCTCGCGCGCGAGCGCGGCATCCCCGTCGCGGGGCAGGACGGCAAGACCGGCCAGACCTGGCTGCGCACGGTCCTCGCCCCGGCGTTCGCCGCGCGCAACCTGAAGGTGCTGTCGTGGTCCGGCACCAACCTGCTGGGCGGCGGCGACGGCGCGACGCTCGCCGACCCGGACGCCGTCCGCAGCAAGCTCGCCACGAAGGCCCGTGGCCTGACAGCGCTGACGGGCAGCGAGACGACACCCCTGCACATCGACAACGTGCCCGACCTCGGGGACATCAAGGTCGCCTGGGACCACGTGCACGTCGAAGGCTTCCTCGGCTCGCGGCTCACGCTCCAGACCACCTGGAGCGCCCACGACTCGATGCTCGCCGCGCCGCTCGTGCTGGACCTGGCTCGCCTGCTCGCGCTCGCGCACGCCGCCGGGATCAGCGGGACCATCGAGGAGCTGGGGTTCTTCTTCAAGGATCCGTGGGGCTCCGACGTACACGACGCCGCCGAGCAGGCCCGCGCCCTCGAGGAATGGGTCCGTCGCACGTCGGCGCAGGTCCGACGATGAGCCCGGTGCCGGAACCCCGGTTCGCACCCCGCTTCGACCCACCGCTCGGCGACGCGTCGGACGAGCCCGCCCGGTCCGCGCCACGACGTCTGCCCGGTGCCCGGCCGACCCTCCGGGACCTCGGCGAGCTGGTCCGGGCGCCCGCCGCGCTCAGCGTGGTCGGCGACTCCCTGGCCGGGCTCGCGGCGGCCCGCGCGGGGACGCCGACGGCGCTCCGGGGCCGCCACGTCCTGCTCCCCGTCGCGTCGGCCTGCCTCTACCTGGGCGGCATGGCGCTGAACGACTACGCCGACCGCGACCTGGACGCCGTCGAGCGCCCCGAACGGCCCATCCCCTCCGGCCGGGTCACGCCGCGCGGTGCGCTGGCGGTAGGCGCGGCGCTCACCGCGGCCGGCGTGACGGCGGCGGGCATCGCGGGCGGACGCCGGGCCCTGGCGGTCGCCGTACCGCTCGCCGCCTGTGTGTGGACCTACGACCTGGTCGCCAAGGACCACCCCACGGGGCCGTTCGTCATGGCCGCGTGCCGCGGGCTGGACGTGCTGCTCGGCGCGACGCCCGGGCGCACGCGGTCCGCGTTCCCGGCCGCGGCGGGCCTCGCCGCCCACACGCTCGGCGTCACGGTGCTCTCGCGCGGCGAGGTGCACGGCACGACCACGCAGGTCGCGGGCAGCGTCGCCGTCGGAACCCTCGCGGGGGCTGCCGCTGCCGCCGCCACCGCGCCCGCCGCGGGCCGGGTCACCACCGGCCGCCGCGCCGCCGCCCGCTGGACCACCGTCGCCGCTGCGAGCGCCTACGCCGCGGCCTGCCTGCCCGCGCAGGTCCGCGCGGCGGTCACACCCACCGCCGGCAACGCCCGGACCGCCACGCGGTCCGGGATCCAGGCGATGGTGCCGCTCCAGGCCACCTGGGCGGCCCGTTCAGGCGGCCTCGGCACGACGGCGCTCCTGGCCGGCGTCGCCGCCGTCGGCTACGGGCTGCGGTTCATGGGCCGCGCTCGCGGCAAGGCAGGGGTGAGCATCACATGAGGCCACCGTTCCTGCTCGGCTACGGCACCAACGGCTTCGGCGACCACCCCCTGCACCAGGCGCTCGACGTGCTCGACGACGTCGGGTACGACGCGGTGGCGCTCACCCTCGGCTTTCCGCACCTCGACCCGTTCGCGCCCCTGGCCGGCGACGACGTCACCGCGCTCCGCGCCCACCTCGCGCGGATGCGCGGCGGCGCGGGTGCGGCGGTGGTCGTGGAGACCGGCACCCGGTACCTGCTCGACCCGCTGCACAAGCACCGGCCGACGCTCGTCGACCGGGACGCCACGCTGCGCATGCGCTACCTCGAACGGGCCATCGAGATCGCAGCGGACCTCGACGCCCGCTGCGTCTCGTTCTTCTCGGGGATCCTGCCGGACGACGCCGCGCCGGGCGACGGCTGGGCGAGGCTCCGCGACCGCGTCCCGGCACTCGTGGAGTACGCAGGGGAGCGCGGGGTGCGGCTCGCGGTCGAGCCGGAGCCGGGCATGCTCGTGGAGACCGTCGACGACGCCCTGCGGCTCCTGTCCGACGTCGGCATGCCGCCCGAGCTGGGGATCACCGTCGACGTAGGGCACTGCCTCGTCGTGGAGCCCGACGGCGTGGAGGGTGCGCTCCGCGCCGCTGCGCCGTACCTGAGCAACGTGCAGCTCGACGACATGCCGCGCACGCACCACGAGCACAGGCCGTTCGGCGAGGGCGCCGTCGACCTGCCGATGGTGCTCGCCACCCTCGCCGACGTCGGGTACACGGGGGTCGCCGCCGTCGAGCTGCCCCGTCACTCGCACGACGCCCCGCGGCTCGCCCTCGACAGCCGTGCGGCCCTGATGCGGGCGTGGGGCGCCGTCATCGGCATGCCCACCGGAGAAAGGACCGGGTCATGAACGCAGACCTCCCCGTCGGCCAGGCGGGTTCGGACTGGCTGTCCGCGGCCCTTGCCGAGGTGGCCCGCGACCCCGACAGCATCACCCGCGCGTTCGCGTTCGCCGCCCGCCGGGTGGGTCGTGCGCCGCTGCGGCCCGACACCGACCCGTCCGGCGTCGTGCACGGCACCGTGGACGACGCCGCCCGGGCGGCCCTCGTCGTCGCGCTGGCGGACGCGGTGGGCACCGGTCCGGACTGCGCGGACCGCCTGACCGCCCTCTACCGGCAGGGCGACGCCGCCGAGCGGCGCGGTGTGCTGCGCGGCCTCGACGCGCTGACGGAGCGGGGCGGCCTGGGCAGCCCTGATACCGATACCGACGCCGGGGCGCTCGTCGCGGCAGGCCTCGACCTCGCGGCGGACGCGCTGCGCACCAACGACCCGAGCCTCGTGGCGGCCGCCGTCGGCCCGTTCGGGGCCCGGTGCCTGGACCAGCACACCTGGCGGCACGCGGTCCTCAAGCTCGTCTTCCAGGGCGTGAGCCTCGACGCCGTCAGCAACCTGGACGCCCGGGCCGACGCCGAGCTGGACCGCATGGCCCGCGACTTCGCGGCCGAGCGCCGGGCCGCGGGACGCCCCGTACCCACCGACCTCGACCGGCTCACCACCACCCGGCTCAGCAGCACGAAGGAGTGACGTTGCGCATCCTCGACCCCCACATCCACATGACGAGCCGCACCACCGACGACTACGAGGCCATGTACGCCGCCGGCGTGCGCGCCGTCGTCGAGCCCGCGTTCTGGCTCGGCCAGCCGCGCACCAGCGTGGGCTCGTTCACCGACTACTTCGACTCCCTGCTCGGCTGGGAGAGGTTCCGGGCCGCGCAGTTCGGCATCCGGCACCACGCGACCATCGCGCTCAACCCGAAGGAGGCGAACGACCCGCGCTGCCGCGAGGTGCTCGCCGAGATCCCCCGCTACCTGCTCAAGGACGGCGTCGTGGCCGTCGGCGAGGTCGGCTACGACTCCATGACGCCCGAGGAGGACGAGGTGTTCGCCGCCCAGCTCCGGATGGCGCACGAGGCCGAGCTCCCCGTCCTGGTGCACACCCCGCACCGCGACAAGCTCGCCGGCACGCGCCGCACCCTCGACGTGGTGCGGGAGTCCGGTCTGGCACCCGAGCGGGTGCTCGTGGACCACCTGAACGAGACCAACGTGGCGCTGGTGCGCGACGCCGGGGCCTGGGCCGGGTTCTCCATCTACCCCGACACCAAGATGGACGAGCACCGCATGGTCGCCCTGCTCAAGGAGTACGGGACGGAGCGCATGATCGTGAACTCCGCCGCCGACTGGGGCCGCTCCGACCCGCTGAAGACCGCGAAGACCGGCCGGGCGATGCTCGCCGCCGGCTTCTCCGAGGACGACGTCGACCAGGTGCTCTGGCGCAACCCCGTCGCGTTCTACGGGCAGTCCGGCAACCTCGTGCTCGATCCCGTCCCCGGGTTCACCGAGGGGGCGCCGCCCACCCCCGGCGTCGAGTTCGAGGGCTCGTCCGTGCTGCGCGGCGCGCGAGCCTGAGGGGACCGAGGATGCTGCTCTCCTACTGCACCAACGTGCACCCGTCCGAGGACCTCGACGGGGTCGTCGACCAGCTCGCCCGCTACTCCGGCCCGGTGCGCGAGGCCGCGGGCCTCGACACGCTCGGCGTCGGCCTGTGGCTGCCCGCCGAGCTGGCCCACCGCCTCGACTCGTCCGCCGACGACCGGGAACGACTGCGCGCGGCGCTCGCCGAGCACCGGCTCCAGGTGCACACCCTGAACGCCTTCCCCTACGGCGGCTTCCACCGCGAGGTGGTCAAGCTCGCCGTCTACTCCCCCACCTGGGCCGAGCGCGCCCGCCTCGACTACGTGCTCGCCTGCGCGCGCGTGCTGGCCGGCCTGCTGCCCGACGGCGCCTCCGGGTCCATCTCGACCCTGCCCCTGGCCTGGCGCGCGCCCTGGACCCGCGCCGACGACGACGAGGCGACCAAGGCGTTCGCCACGCTCTCGGCCGAGCTGCGGGCGCTCGCCGAGCGCACCGGCCGCACGGTCCGGGTCGCCGTCGAGCCCGAGCCGGGCTGCGTGCTCGACACGGTGGACGACGTCGTCGCGTGGCTCGCCGCGCGGACCGGTCAGGAGTGGCCCGAGGACCGCCGCATCGACCCCGAGTACATCGGCGTCTGCCTCGACACGTGCCACCTGGCGGTGTCGTTCGCCGACCCGGCGGGCGCCGTCCGGCGGATCACGGACGCGGGCCTGCGCGTGGTGAAGGTGCAGGCGTCCGCGGCCCTGGAGGTCGCGGACCTGTCGGCGCCGGGCGCGCGGGACGCCGTCGGACGGTTCGTCGAGAAGCGCTACCTGCACCAGGTGCGCGAGCTCACGGGATCCGGTGACGTGCTGGCCTCCGACGACCTGCCCGTCGCGCTCGGCGACACCGAGCGGCGGCCTGGCCTGCCGGGCGAGGGGCCGTGGCGCGTGCACTTCCACGTGCCGCTGCACCACGAGCCCGCGCCGCCGCTCACCGCGACGACCCAGGTGCTGCGCGACGCCGTCGCCGCCGTCCGGGCCGCGCCGCACGGCGCCGAGGCGCACCTCGACGTCGAGACCTACACGTGGTCGGTCCTGCCGCCCGACGTGCTGCCCGACGGCGCCGACGAGCTCGTCACCGGGATCGCCGCCGAGCTGCGCTGGGCGCGGGAGAACCTGCTCGTCCGCGCGGACGTCACCGCTGTCTCCACCGCCACCGCCACCGCCACGGAAGGAACGTACGCATGAGGCCCGTCCTGCTGCTCGACGTCGTCGGGCTCACCGCCCGCGCGCTGGCCCGGATGCCACGGCTGCGGCGCCTGTCCGCGGCGGGCTGGCAGTCCGAGCTCGCCACCGTGCTGCCCGCTGTGACGTGCAGCGTGCAGTCGACGATGCTCACCGGGCTGATGCCCGCCGAGCACGGGATCGTCGGCAACGGCTGGTACTTCCGTGAGCTGGGCGACGTGTACCTCTGGCGGCAGCACAACAAGCTGGTCGGGGGCGAGAAGATCTGGGAGGCGGGCCGCAGGCACGACGCGATGTACACGGCCGACAACGTCTGCTGGTGGTACGCGATGGGCATGACCACCGACGTCACCGTCACGCCTCGCCCGATCTACCACGCGGACGGGCGCAAGTCCCCCGACGCGTACGTCCGGCCCGCGGCGCTGCACGACGACCTGGTGGGCCGGTTCGGCGACTTCCCGCTGTTCACCTACTGGGGTCCTACGGCGTCCATCGCCTCGTCACGGTGGATCGTCGACGTGACCAGGCACCTGCTGCGGACCCGGAAGGCCCAGCTCACCACGGCGTACGTGCCGCACCTCGACTACGACCTGCAGCGGTTCGGGCCCGAGTCGCCCGAGGCTGACCGGGCGGCGGCCGAGCTCGACGTCGTGCTGACCCCGCTCCTCGACGACGCCGAGGCCGCCGGCGTGACCGTCGTCGTCGTGTCGGAGTACGGCATCGGGCCCGCGAACCAGCCGGTCGACATCAACCGGATCCTGCGGCGCGAGGGCTTCCTCGAGGTCTACACGCAGGACGGCCGTGAACAGCTCGACCCGTGGACGTCGCGCGCCTTCGCCGTGGCCGACCACCAGGTGGCGCACGTGTACGTCGACGACGCCTCGGACCTGAAGCGGGTGGCTGACCTGCTGCGCGGCGTGCCCGGCGTCGACGACGTGCTCGACCGCGAGGCGCAGGCGAAGTACGGGCTGGACCACGAGCGGGCGGGCGAGCTGGTCGTCGTGGCCGAGCCGGGCGCCTGGTTCACCTACTACTACTGGCTCGACGACGACCGCGCGCCCGAGTTCGCGCGCGGCGTCGACATCCACCGCAAGCCCGGCTACGACCCCGCCGAGCTGTTCTTCGACCCCGCCGATCCCCTGGCCAAGGCGAAGGCGGGCCTGAACCTGGTGCGCAAGAAGCTCGGCCTGCGGTACGCCATGAGCACCACGCCGCTCGACGCGTCGTACGTGCGCGGCACGCACGGCCGTCTGCCCGACTCGTCAGCGGACACGCCGCTCGTGCTGTGCTCGGACGCGGACGTCCCGGCGTCGGTGGCCCGCTGGGTCGACGACGACGCCGGCCAGGTCCCGGCGTCCGCCGTCAAGGAGCTGGTCCTGGACCTCCAGGGCCTCCGCTAGGGCGTCGTTCAGGACCCGCGGGGGACGTGGCGGACCAGGACGGCGCTCTTCTCCTTCGGGTCACGACCGCCCTCGACGCCGACGAGCTCGAGCTCGCCCTCGTCGAACAGGTCCACCCGCTGACCGACCTCGACGTCCGACTGGGCGTGGCGGCCGTCGTCGGCGCGCACGAGCAGGCGCGCCGTCGGCACGCCGTGGCGAGGGCCGGCGATCATCACGCCGATCCGTGTGGTCCCGATCCGCATCTGGGCGCTCTGCCGCACGCGCACGGGTCCCGTACCCGGGGTGGCGAGTCCTTCGTCGGACATGGCAGCTCCTTCCGCTCGGGCAGTGAGGTCCGTCATTTCGTCCGCTCACCGTAGGTCACGGAGTCGAAGTTCTTGTAGAACTCCTCGGCCGACATCGTCAGCGTGCCGGGCTTCGAGTGGCCGTCCGAACCGGTACCGCCGGTCGGCCCCCACGGGTTGACCAGGGTGATCGTCTTGCCGTCCTCCGAGACGCCCTGCACCGTGTACACGTGGTTGCCCACCACCTTGTTGTCCGGAGGCGGGTCGCCGAACCAGCCACCGCCGTCCGGCGATGCGGCGACGACGGGCTCACCGTTCTTCACGCGCTCGCCGATGGACTGGAGGCTTGGCGGGTCCTCCCACGGCAGGGCCGGGTCGAGCGACTCGCTCGAGGTGTCCTTGCCGGTGATCATCTCCAGCGCCGTCTCGGCACTGTCGTAGTTCATGTCCTCGTACTCACCGCCCATGTACACCGCTGCCGCCTTCTCGTAGACCGTGATCCACGAGGCCTTGCCGTTCGGGTCACCCGCGGCGTTCTCGTACGCGGTGTCCTCGACGGTGATGTGCACGGGTTCGCCGTCCCGGTAGAACGTCACGGTATAGGTGCCGTCCTGGGCGTTGTACTTGATGTGGTCCTGGATCCACTTCGGGTTGCTCTCGGCCACGGCGCCCGCGGACGCGAGGAACCAGCAGTCCGCGAGCCGCCCCTGGTCGATCTTGCTCGCGTCGATCGCCGCTTCGTCGAGCGGCACCTGGCCGATGTCCTCGACCTTGCCCATGTCGCCGGCCGCGCCCTCCGGCTCCTTCTCCTTGCTGCCCTGCCCCTCGGACGAGCTCCCGTCGGTCCCCTCCGGGATGCCCGAGGGCCCGCCGCCCCCGTCGTAGGACGCGCTGGTCTGCTCCTGCGCGTCCGCGTTGGCGACCGCCTTCGCCCCCGCGGCCGCGATCGCCTGCGCCACGGCCAGGAGCGCGACCGCGTGGCGCACCTGCCACTCGTTGACGAACTCCTCGTGGTCCTGTCCGGACCACTGGACCGACGTCACGGCATCGGTGAGCTGCCCGACCGCAAGCTCGAGGGTCTCGCCGTGCCGCTCCATCGCGGTGCCCAGCGCCCGCAGCGCCTCGACGTCTGCGCCGTACATCTCGCTCATACCAACACCTCCACGTGCAGAGAATAGGGCTTGCGGAGCGCCAGGCACCAGGAATGCTGCGCGCGGTAGCGCACGCAGTGCGACCTGCGCCGATGCCTGCCGCCGGGGGCGTACGGGCGGCCCGGGGAACAACTGCACAGACCGTAGCGATCGCGCCACGCGGGCACCATGGGGACCACTACCCACGTTCGTCCTGTTGCGACTGCGCGCTCCATTCGGTTCCATGGTGGAGTGGGACAAAGGGCTCACAACCGGGAGGTACACCATGAGTGACCCGAACCGCCCCTACGGGCAGGAGTATGGGGAGCAGCCGCCGCCGGTCCACCCGCCGCCTGCTCAGGCCCCGGGAATGCCCACCCAGGCGGTCGGGCAGACGCCCGACGAAGCACACGTGCAGCCGGTCACGTCCGGCACCGAGGACCCGCGGCTCGGCCTCGAGGTCGGCCGGTTCTGGGCGGGTGCGCTGGCGACGATGCTCGTGGCGGCTCTCATCGGGCTGGCCGCCGACTTCATCCTCGAGGAGGTCCTCAACCTCGAGGTCCAGGCACAGGCGGACCTGTTCGGCACCGGGTCCGACATGCTGGCCTGGGTGGTGGCGGGCGCGCTGTTCGCCCTGGTGGCGGCGATAGTGCTCTACCTGCTCGTCATGAGCACGCCGCGGCCGAGGTCGTTCTTCGGCTGGGTCGTCGCCCTGGCCACGGTGATCCTCGCGATGGTGCCCTTCGCGGGCGAGTTCGATATCGTCCCGGCCATCCTCGCGGCGATCGTCTGGGTAGTCATCGGCTGCGCGGTCTGGTCCCTCCTGACGGGAACCCTGAGCCGCACAGTAGTCCGCCGCACAACCGCCTGACCCTCGTTGAGTGCGTGGTATTTGCCCCGCCAGCCGGTCTGACGGGGCAAATATCACGCACTCAACGATGCCCGCGGGTCGGTCAGGGGGTGCCCGTTACCTGGGTTCCGGTCTTCGTCAGGGTGTAGGTCACCGTGTCGCCGCTCCAGAAGTGGAAGGTCAGGTTGACCGTCCCGTCGTTCACCTCGGCGAAGAAGGCCGGGGTGAGGCGGATGGTCCCGGCCGGGTAGTCCGGCGCGAACGCCACGTCGAACTCCTTGTACGACGTCCAGCTGTGCGGTCCGGCGTTGGTCCCGTCGGCGTACTTCGCCTCCATCGTCGCGAGCTGGTCGCCCGTGAACGACGTCGGGATCGCGAACGATCCGGTGGTGCCCGACGCGCCCTGGAGCACGGGCGTCTCCTGGTTGAGGATGCGCACGGTCCACGGCACGCCGCTCGAGTACCTGACCACCAGCTCGTCGGCCGGGCCTGGCGTGCGGTCCCCCGCGAGCCGTTCCAGGAGGGCCGCCGACAGCGTGAGCTCATCGCCCGTGAGCGTGTAGTCGCTCCCCGCCACCAGCTCCGCGCCGTCGTGCAGGAGGGCGTCGAAGGTGGTGCCGTTCGGGTTGAGGGTCAGGCTCTGGGCACCGATGGTGCCCGAGGCGGGCACGAACACCAGGTCCGACGACGCCGTCCCGGACCGCTCCGTCCAGCTCGACGAGATCTGGTCGAACAGCGCCTGGTCCCGCCACCGGTACGCGGTGCGGTCGAAGTGCTGGCCGTTGTCCCACAGCATGGTCGTGAAGCCGCGCTGCCTGGCCGCGTGACCGAAGAACTCGAAGAACTTCAGCTTCTCGCCCTGCTCGACGGTCCCGGTGTGCCGGTCGAACCCGAGGAGCCCGTACTCCCCGATGACCACGGGCACACCGCGGGCGGTGAACGCGGCGTGCACCCGGTCGAACTGGTCGGTCAGGTTCTGCTGCACCTCCGCGTTGAACCGCGTGTACCCGGCGACGTTCACGCTGAACGGCCAGAACCCGTAGTTGTGCACGGTGGCGATGAGGTTCGGGTCGTCCAGAGCGGCGATCTCCGCGGCCAGCGCGTCGAGCTGGGCCGGGTCGGACCCTGTGTGCAGGGTCGGCAGCACCAGCGGCCGGACGGCGTTCCGGCCGCCGGAGCCGCGCACGATCTCGTGGAACACGCTGTTGAGCTCGGCCAGCAGCTCGAGCTCGGCGGCCTCTCCCGCGCTGTTCGCGAACTGCGGCTCGTTGATGCTCTCGAACTGGAGGCGGGTGCTGGTGTCGCGGAACCGGTCGGCGACCTGGGTCCAGGTGTCGCTGTAGCGGTCGAGCACGGCGTCGTGGTTCGTCGGCATCGTGTTCACCCACTGCCAGGAGTCGTGATGGATGTTGATCATCACGTGGAAGCCGTCGTCGAGCGCCCAGCCCACGACCTCCTCGACGCGGTCGAGATAGGCCGGGTCGATCGTGTGGTCCGGAGCGCCGCCCTGGTGCTGGCCCCAGGTCACGGGGATACGGATGCTCTTGAAACCCTGGGCACGGATCTGGTCCAGGAACTCCTCGGTGACGCGTGGGTTGCCCCACGACGTCTCGTCGCTGCCGGTCGAGTCGAAGGTGTTGCCGAGGTTCCAGCCCGGCTGCATGTCGGCGGCGATGTCCGCGATGCTGTGCTTGCACCTGGGGCTGTGCCGGTGCTTGCTCTTGTGCTTGTCCGTGGCGTGCGTCTGGCCGGCCGCGCTGCCGGGCTCGGGGGCGGTGGTCGTCGCGGCTCCGGCCGCCGGGGCGACCGAGGCGAAGGTCAGTGCGAGGCCGGCGACAATGCCGGCCAGGGTGCGCGCAGTTCTCTGCATGACGAGGCCTTTCTCGTGTGCACCTGTGGGAACGCTCCCATGCTGGGGGCGCCCAGGAGTGAAGTCAATAGCCGGACGCAAGCGCTTCGATGATCTATGCGAGACCCGCGTCGCGGGCCGCGATCGCGGCCTGGACCCGGGACGTGACGCCGAGCTTGGCGAGCACTCGTGACACATGGGTCTTCGCGGTGGCCTCACTGATCACCAGCTCGGCGGCGAGCTCGGCGTTCGACAGGCCGCACCCGAGACCGGCCAGCACGTCGCGTTCCCGCGGTGTCAGGTCGGCGGGCAGGGACCGCACGGGACCGCCCCGGCCGCCCGCGCCGTTCCCGTCGTGCGGTTCCGCCAGCTTCGCGATGAGCCGCCGGGTCACCTCCGGTGCCACGACGCCGTCGCCCGCCGCGACGTGGCGTACCGCGTCGACCAGCGCCGTCGCCTCAGCGGTCTTCAGGAGGAAGCCGGCGGCCCCGGCCCGCAGCGCGCCGAACACGTACTCGTCCAGGTCGAACGTCGTGAGCACGAGGACCTCGGCCAGGCCCTCCTCGACGATCTGCCGGGTCGCGGACACGCCGTCGGTCCCCGGCATCCGGACGTCCATGAGGACGACGTCGGGCCGCAGCGCCCGCGCGTTCGCCACGGCGACCGCGCCGTCACCGGCCTCGCCGATCACCTCGATGTCGCCGGCGGTCGCGAGCAGCATGCGCAGGCCCGCGCGGATGGCCGCATGGTCGTCGGCGAGCAGGACGCGGATCATGCGTGCAGCCCCGGGATCGCCCGGTCCGACGGGGCGGGCTCGGCCGCCGCGCTGCCCGCCGCTCTGTCCGCCGCTCCGTCCGGCGCGCTGTCCGGCGCGCTGTCCGTCGCCCTGTCCGCCGCGCTGTCCGGCGCTCTGTCCGGCGCGCTGTCCGGCAGCGGCAGGATCGCCCGGACCCGCCAGCCGCCGCCGGCGGAGTCCTCCGCCGGCCCGGCGGCGAACGCGCCGCCCAGCGACTCGACCCGCTCCCGCATCGACACCAGGCCGAGGCCGGTCCCCGCGCCGACGTCGGCCGGGCCGGGGGCAGGACCGCCAGGACGGACGCCGTCGTCGCGCACCTCGAGCTCCAGCGTGTCGGCCACCGCGACGCGCACCTCCACGCCGGCACCACCGTGCTTGAGCACGTTTGTCAGCGACTCCCGCACGACGCGGTACACCGCGTGGTCCACCGCCGCGGGCAGGACCGTGCCGCCGGTCAGCACACCGCCGGGATCGGTCACCGCGAGGTCTACTCCCGCGAGCCGCACCTGCTCCAGCACGGGCGGCAGCTGCGCGACGCGCGGTGCGGCCAGCAGGTCGGAGCCGCCGCCCGGCGCTCCGGTGGAGCCAGCGGAGAGCACCCGGATCATGGCCTGCATGTCCTGCAGCGAGGCGAGGCTCTCGGCGCGGATGCTGCGCAGCGCCGCGCGGTCCCGTTCGGGCTCCGGCGCCCCCGCGAGCGCCGCACCGGACGTGATGGTGATCGCGGAGAGGTGCGAGGCGACGACGTCGTGCAGGTCGCGGGCGACCGAGGTGCGCTCGGCGCGGACGGCGTCGTGCCGGGCGGCCTCGGAGAGGCTGAGGAGCGCGGTGCCCCGCTCGCGCTCGAGCCGCGCCAGCTCCTGCGCGGCCGCGGTGAGCTCCCTGCCCTGCCGGACGTTCGCACCCCACCACATCGGCATGACCAGGAGGGTGACCGCCTGGAGCCCGGCGAGGATCGCGAACCTCGCCTCGCCGGTGACCTCGCCGACCACGATCATCGAGGCGAGCGAGACGACACCGACGCCGATCGCCGTGACCCGGCGCGCCACCGGGCGACCGTGGAGGTGCACCGCGTACAGCGCCTCCCACAGCACCACGAGCAGGCCGACGCTGCCGCCGAGCGCCAGGTCCGCGCCGAACGCGACGATCACGACGCCGAGCGACCCGAGCGGGTGGAACCGGCGCCACATCAGCGCGGCGCAGCCGACGACCGCGGGAACGACGAACCACCACGACGACACGCCGGCCAGGCCGCTCCACGACGTCCGGACCAGGCCGAGCGCGTCAAGCGCGAGCGCGACGGCCAGGAGCCCGAGGGCCGTGATGGCGTCCCCGCGCCGGTCCTCGGCCATGACCGCCTTGACGATCGGCGCGAGCAGGTCGGCGGTGCGGGACATGCCACCATCTCAGCACGTGGAGGAGCGGCGCGTGTCATCCGAAGGATGTATCGCCGTCTCGGCGCTTCGGCCGATGCGCCCGCACGGGGCCTGCACCAGGCTTTGCCGCATGGACTTCTTCTCCGCCGAGCTGACGGGCGCCGCGCTGATCGGCGCCCTGGCCGTGCTCGCCCTCATCGACTCGACGAGCTTCGGGACCCTGCTCATCCCCGTGTGGCTGCTCATGTCGCCCGGGCGGGTGCGCGTGGGCCGGATGCTCGTCTACCTCGGGTCGATCGCCGGGTTCTACGCGCTGGTCGGACTGGTGATCCTGCTCGGCGCCGACGCCCTGAGCGACACGTTGAGCACCCTGTCCAGCACCCGCCCGTTCCTCGTCGCGCAGCTCGTGCTCGGCGCAGCGCTCTTCGCGTGGAGCTTCAAGCTCGACCCGGTGGGCGGCAAGAAGCCGACGGAACCGGCGGGGGCGCCGGGGGCGGCGGGTACACCGGGGGCGGCGGGGGCGGCCACCCCGGCAGACGGCGCTGCGCCGGCCGGTGCGGCGGACGGCCAGGTGGCCGCGCCGGCCGTCACCGAGACGGGCCGGGCCGGGCGCCTGAGCCGCTGGCGCGAACGGGTGCTCGGCAGCGAGTCCGGCAGCGGGCGGGCGCTCGCTGCCCTCGCGATCGGGGCCGGGCTCGTCGAGGTCGCGACGATGCTCCCCTACCTCGCGGCGCTCGGCCTGATCGGGACGCAGGGCCCGGCCTGGCCGGTGTCGGGCCTGTGGATCCTCGGGTACTGCCTGGTCATGGTCGCGCCGGCCCTCGTACTGACGGCGGCGCGGGTGTTCGCGGCGCGGCTCGTGGAACGGCCGCTCGGCCGGCTGGACGGCTGGCTGACCAAGAACGCGGCGAGCACCACCGCGTGGGTGGTGGGGATCGTGGGGTTCCTCGTGGCGCGCGACGCGATCGGCCGCCTCTGGACCTGACAGTCCCGCGAAGTAGAGCGTAGGTCCGGACACCCGCTCTACCTCGGCGCACCAGGAGTGCCGAGGTAGAGCGG
>NZ_JBHXBG010000127.1:0-16435 GCF_042726755.1 Promicromonospora sp. NPDC060271
CTCCTGACCCCACAAATACCCAGCACTCAACGAGGCAGGGAGGGGGTCGAAGGCCAGGACGTCCTCGAGCGTGCGGAGGAAGCCGACCGGGATCGGCTCGGCCGGGTGCTCCCCGGCGCGGTGGTCGAGGTAGACGGCCTGCTCAGGTGCCATGACGACGTCATACCCGGCATCGAGTGCTGCCGCACCCTGGGCGTAACCGCGCCAGGAGGTCACGATCACGTCCCGCGGCAGCATCGGCGACATCGCCTCGTCCCAGACGACGGCGCGGCGGCCGGCGTCGGACACGTGCTCCGCGAGCCGGGCGACGAACCAGCCGTGCAGCTGGGCGACGTCGGGGGTCCCGTCCTTGCCGACCAGGCCGAGCGCACCGGCCCGTTCGACGATCCGTGGCGACTCGCGCCAGAGGGTTGGCGGCACCTCGTCGCCGCCGAGGCCGATCCACGGGGCGTCGAAGACGTCCAGCACCTCGTCGAGCACGTGCCGGAAGAACGCGAGCGAGCCCTCGGACGGGTCGAGCACGTCCTGGCTGATGCCCCACGTCGTGCGGACCGCGCTGCGGTCCTTGCGCGTGCCAAGCTCCGGGTAGGCGGCGACGGCCGCCTCGACGTGGCCCGGCACGTCGATCTCCGGGACCACCGTGACGCCCCGGTCGCGGGCGTAGTGGACCATCTCGCGCAGGTCGTCCTGCGTGTAGAACCCGCCGTGCGGCCGGCCGTCCTTCGCTCCCGTGCGCCAGGTGCCGACGGTGGACTCGCGGCGCCACGCGCCGGTCCGTGTCAGCTCGGGGTAGCGGTGGATCTGCACGCGCCAGCCCTGGTCGTCGGTGAGGTGGAGCTGCAGCACGTTGAGCCGGTGGGCGGCGGCGAGGTCGATGAACCGCAGCACGTCGTGCTTGGGCAGGAAGTGGCGGGCGACGTCGAGCAGGACGCCCCGCCACTCGAAGCGCGGGTGGTCCGCGATGCGCACCACCGGCAGCTCGAGCGGGCCGGTGCCGCCGCGGCGGTAGGCGTCCGGACCGGCGAGCTGGCGCAGGGTCTGGGCGGCGGCGTGGGCGCCCGCCAGGTCTGCGGCCTCGACCCTCACCAGGCCCGTAGGACGCACGTCTATGCTGTAACCGCCGGCCGCCAGGCCGCGCGCGAGGGCGAAGACGACGGAGCTGCGATCGGTCGCCGCCGGCACCAGGTCGAGGCCGAACGCCTCCTCCGTGACGCGGCGCCACCAGCGCGCCGCGGGCCGCAGCACGGGGTCTGCGCCGATGCCTGCGCCGTCCGCCAGCAGCACCGATCCGCCCGGCACCTGCGTCGACGCAGGTTCCGGGACGAGGCCAAGGTCTCCGGGGCGTTGCACCGCGCCACCCTAGCGCGGCGCCGGTGCGGGCGGCGGCAGGAGCGCGCGATCCCGGAGGACCGCGCGCTCCCGTGTGCCACGACCCGTCAGCCCGCCGGGCAGGCGACGTCGCGCCTGGGCAGCTTCCCCTCGACCAGGTAGGTCGTCCCGACGTTCAGGGCGCACGCGTTGTCGCCGAGCGCGTAGACGCCGTGACCGCTGCCGTCGACGGTCACCAGCCGGGACCGGTCGCCGAACTTCTCGTGCAGCCGCTGGCCGCCGGCCAGCGGGGTGACCGGGTCACGGCGGTTCTGCAGGATCAGCACGTTGCGCGGACCCTCGTCGGAGATCCGCACCGGCGGCTCGACCGGCTCGGACCAGTAGGCGCAGGGCAGGATGTTGGCCGACGCGGCGCCGAACATCGGGAACTTCGCACGGTCCTCGGCCACGGCCTGCCGGTACGTCGCCACGTCCTCGGGCCACTCGCTGTCGTTGCAGGTCGAGGCCGCGAACACGGACAGCGCGTTGGAGAGCGGTGACGCCTCGTCCAGCAGGCTCCGAGCCGCCGTCGCGTCGCCGTCGCGCAGCGACTGCCAGATCTGCGCCGTCCGGCCGTAGCTCAGCGGGCTGTAGAGCCCGCCGAAGACGACCTGCCGGAACAGGGCGCCGTCGACCCCCTGCACGGGGCTGTGGTCCAGCTCCTCGGCGGTCTCGAAGTACGTGGCGCGCACCTGGGCCGGCGTCCGGCCGAGGCCGTATGCGGTGTGCCGCTTGGCTGCCCACTTCGCGAAGTCGGGGAACGTCTGCTCCATCCCCAGGGCGAACGTGCGCAGACGCTCCTGGTTCAGGTGCGTGTCGCCCACGTTGCTGTCGAGCACCACCCGGTCGGCCGTGTCGGGGAACATCGACGCGTACGCGGCGCCCAGCGCGGAACCGTACGAGTAGCCGAGGTAGCTGGCCTTCTCCTCGCCCAGCGCCGCGCGGATGCTGTCCAGGTCGCGCGCCATGTTCGCCGTCGACACGTGCCGGAGCAGCCCGTTCTCGTCGTTGGCGGCGCACTGCTCGGCCGCGGCCTTGACGACCTTTCCGTGCTCGACGACCGCGGCGTCGTCGACCGCGTACGGCGGGATGTTGCTGAAGTAGCCGCTGCCTGCGGTGAACCCGCAGTCGATACGGGTCGAGTGGCCCACCCCGCGGGTGTCCATGCCGATCAGGTCGTAGGTGTCGAGGACGCTGTCGGGCAGGCCGCGCGACATCAGGAGCGCGGACTGGGCGAGCCCGGATCCGCCCGGCCCGCCCGGGTTGAGCAGGAGCACGCCGCGGCGCTCGGCCGGCTTGTCGCCGGTCATCCGGGAGATCTGGAGCTCTATCTGCTCGCCGTCGGGGTCGGCGTAGTCCAGCGGGACGGGCACCTTGGCACAGGTCAGGACGTAGGGAGCCGCCTCGTCGGCGACGTCGGCGGGGCACTCGCCCCACTCGACCTGCGCAGCGGCCCGGCCACCGGTCTCGGCGGTCGCCGGCCGGACGGCGGCCGCCGCGGGTGCCGCGAGCGCACCGGCCAGTCCCAGGACGGCCAGCAGGGCAACGCCCCGGCCGCGCGCTCGTGCTGGGCGGACGCGGCGTCGCGCGTCGTCCGACGTGCCCTGGTACGGCGCGCCGGTCGGGTCCGGGGACGGGGAGCTGAAGTGGGTTCGCCTCATGTACCCACCCTCGGACGACACGCGTGCGCCGGTAAGTGTCGCCGATCACGACCTGGCCCGGAGGAATGCCCACAGGCGCATGACAGATGTCACCCCCGCCGCGGCACCGGCTCCAGGGCGCTCAGAGCTCCGTCTGCCACCACTGGTCGATCACGGGCACGCCGAGGACGCGCCCCGCCCACTCGTCCGTGCCCGGGTCGGGCCGCTCCCCCGCGAGGAACAGGTGCCGCAGGGAGGAGGTGTCGTGGCCGGCCACGAGGATTCCCTCCGGGTCCGCCTGCTCGATCGCCCGGATCGCCGTCGGGGTGGTGAGCAGGGCCTCGACGCCGTGCTCGGCGACGACCCGCCAGAACGCCCCGGCGTCCGGCGTGCCGACCGGCTTGCCCTCGTACAGCACCGTCGTGGCACCCACGAGCAGCGGCCCGTAGACGAGGTACGAGTGGCCGACGTCCCAGCCGGCGTCGGACGCCGTCCACCAGACCTGGCCGACCCCGACGTCGTAGAGGTCGCGCATGGACCAGGCCAGGGCGACGGCGTGGCCGCCGTTGTCGCGCAGGATGCCCTCGGGTCTCCCCGTGCCGCCCGGCGTGTACCGGATGTCGAGCGGGTCCGTCGCCGCGACCTCCGCGCACGGGGCGGGGTTGGTCCGGCCGGCGCGCATGGCGATGGCCCAGTCCAGGTCCCGCCCCTCGACGAGCGTCGCGGTGGCCTGCGGCCGCTGCAGCACCACGCACGACGACGGCTCGTGGTCGGCCAGCTCCAGGGCCCGGTCCAGCAGCGGCTTGTGCTCGACGACCCCGGTGGGTTCGATGCCGCACGACGCGGACACGACCACCTTCGGCCGCGCGTCGTCGATCCGCAGGGCCAGCTCGTCCGCCGCGACCCCGCCGGACACCACGGAGTGCACGGCGCCGAGCCGGGCACAGGCCAGCATCGCGACGACCGCCTCCGGCACCATGGGCAGGTAGAGCACCACGCGGTCGCCCTGCTCGACGCCGAGGTTGCGCAGGGCGCCGGCGAACGCCGCGACGTCCTGCAGCAGGGTGGCGTAGGTGACCGTCCCGGAGGTGCCCGTGACCGGGCTGTCGTAGATCAGCGCGGCCTGGTCCCCGCGACCCGCGATGACATGCCGGTCCAGCGCGTTGTAGCAGGTGTTCAGCCTGCCGTCGGGGAACCAGCGGTAGAACGGCGGGCTGTCTGCGTCGAGCACACGGGCGGGTCTGCGGAACCACGAGACGAGAGCCGCCTGCTCGCCCCAGAACTCCTCGGGGTCGGCGAGGCTGCGTCGGTGGACGTCCGCGTGGTCGGCCATATGGTGCCCTTTCCGTTCCGGCTGGCGGACCCGGGTGTCCCGCGCCGGTGCCAGTGTGGCCCGGCCGCGGGGCGCCGTCGAGCGGCAGGCCGGTATCAGAGCAGCTCTCCGAGCTCCTGCGCATGCTCCGCGGTCCAGGTCGCCTGGCGCCGCACGTCGTCCGGAATGCCCAGCTCGGCGAGCCGGACCATGGCGGGTTCACCGGCCCGCGCACCGGCATCGATGCCGTCGGCGCACCGACGCTGCCACCAGAGCGCCGTCGGCAGGAGCTCTGACCGGTCGAGCACCGGCCCGTAGGCGTCGCACACCGTCGCAAGGGCCCGCGCCGCGCGGCCGACGTCGGTCCCCGGCCTCAGCGGGACGAACTGCCAGACCAGGTGCGCCACGTCCTCGATCCGCCGGCCCGGCCCGGCGATGTCCCAGTCGATCATCGCGACCGGCTCGATCCCGCTCCTCCCCTGCCGGAACACTGTGTTGCGCGGGTCGACGTCGTGATGGCACACCACCTCCGAGTCGCCCGCGAGCGAGGTGCCGGCCGTCAGGTCGTGCAGCTCGCGCACCAGCCGGGCGAGCGCGGCCAGGCAGGACGGCTCCGCCGCGGCCCGGCGCACGGCGCCGTCGGCTCCGCTGAGGCCGTCCAGGTAGCTGAGCACCTCGGTCGCGGGCGGCTCGACCCGCACGAGCCGGGGTGCGCCGCGCCAGCCGCGCTCCTCGAGAAACCGGAGCAGCTCGTGCACGTACTCATGCCGCTCGGCCATCGACCGATGCACCTCGTCGCCCCGCCGGGTCACCGTCGAGACGAACCCACCGGACAGGACCTTCTCGTCGTTGTGCTGCACCGCCTCAGTCTCTCGTGGCTGGGCGCTGGCACGAGGTGCCTGCAGGACGTCCGGGCATGCCGATGGCCGCCGCGAGGGTGGGTTCGCGGCGGTCGGCGGGTTCAGTGAGCAGGCACCTCGGATGTACGTGCGCCGGGTGGGTGTGCCCAGGTGAGGTCGGGTCGCGACCGTGGCCGGCGCCCGGGACCGACCCGCTCGTGTCGCCCGGGTGGGCGGTAGGCGATCACGCCACGGGCACGCGGGGCGGTGCAGCCGATGCTGTACCGGCTGCGTGGAACCCGCCCGGGTGCGGGCCCGGTCATGCCGACCGCCGGGGTCCACGACGGTGACGGGGGCTTGGCGCCGTCCTTGACCTCTTCCGTTCGGGGGTCCGGCCCGTTGACCAGGTTCGGCTCCGGCACAGCGTCAGGCGACCGGGGCGCAGTCTGTGTCTGCTCGTGCCCCGTGCTCACGTCTCCCGCGGGTGCGACCGGCCGTGGTGGTGCGGGCGCGACGAACACGGACGTGTGCCCCGTGGGCATGGTCGTCTCCACGGCGTGCCGGCCGTCGACCTCGATCACCCGCTGCGACCACCCCGGTGCCTGCTTCGCGTGATTACACCGGACACACAACCCCTGCCCGTTCTCGAGGCCGGTCTGCCCGCCCTCCGCATGCGGGGTGATGTGGTCGATGTGCCGCACCGGCGCGTCACACCACGACGACGCACAGACGCCCTGCTCCCGCGCACGCAACAACTGCGCCAAACCACGGGGATGGAACCGGGACGTCGACGTCGTCGCCAACAGGCGGCCCCTGGGATCGACATAGACCGCCCGCAACCACGCCGCGTCGGCGTCGAGCCCCTGCGCGGCCAGGTTCCGCGCCACCGGGGCCGGGACCGTGCCCACCCCCGCCGGGGCACCCTCCAGCACCACCGCGGACTCGTCACCGTCGGCGAGCAGGGTCTGGTCAGAAACCAGCAGATTGATCGTCACCGGCACCGCATCAGCCCTGCCCGGCTCGCGGCCCGTGACGCGTTCGATCAGGGTGTCGGCCATGATCTGCCCGGCACCCCGCTCATCACCCGCGGCCTTGGCCGCGTCCGCCTGGGCCTTCAGCAGGGCATACGCCTGCACACCCTGCTGCATCGGGACCAACGCGGTCAGGTACACCATCAGGTCCGGTGCCGGACGCACCGAGACACCACGTTCCGAGACCGCCCTCGCGTTCCGCTTCACGCACGCATGCACGTCCAACCGGCCGGCAAGCTCCTTGATCCGGGCGACCAACCGCTTCGTCCCCATCCGGCCAAGCGCCGCCAGGCGCGCCGGCCCGCAGACCTCCTCATCGACCCGGACCCGGTCCTCGACCGACAGGTGCGACGTCTCACGCACCAGGAGCGTCGCCCGCCACGACGAGAGCGGCATCTGCGTCACCCAGACCCGGGCCGTGCCCAGGAACGAACCACCCGCATACGGGCTCGCCTGCATCGCCGCACCCACCTGGTTCGGCACACCACGACCCCGCCGCTCCGCCCGGACGCCCTGCCGCGCCTCGTCCGCCTTCGTGGCCTCCTCCAACGCCACGGCCAGCCGCGCCTGCGTCGCGGTCACAGTGTTCTTCACGGCTTCGAGTTCCCCAAGAAGGTCTACCCACTCGGCCTGCGTCTGCCTCGACACCGACGAGGCCGTGTCAGTACCGCCTGGCAGGATCATCGTCGCCAGCAACTCACGCAACGCCCGCACACCGGCCGCGTCGACGACACCGCCCACACCAGCGGTCATGCCAGCGGTCGTGCCAGCGGTCGTGCCAGCGAACGGCCCCGACGGGTCGGGCCCGTCGGCCGTCCGGGATGGCATCTCACCGCTTCGCGTCATGACACCAACCTATCCGACACATGTTCGATCCGCTCGACAGGATCAGGCCATCCGCCCACAGCAGAAATGCGACGCCGGACGGACCCGGCCGGCCCCTGCGACACCCTTCAGGCATACCGACCGCAGGCCCGACCGGACGAGGTGCTGCTCTCAGACGGCGCGAACGAAGACGCGCGCGACCCCCGGCGAGCTGCCGACGATGTACGCCCGGCTCCCGCCCACCGCATCGGTCGCCCCGAGGTAGGTGTAGTCCTCCCCGGGCTGGTAGCGGGCCGGGCCCGCCGCGCCGGTGCCGGGGCCGAACTCGACGGCGCCGGCCCCCAGGCGGTAACGCGCGGTACCCGAGTCGAGCCGCACCGCGCCGTCGGCGACCTCGGCCGCGCCGTCGGCGACCTCCGCCCCGCCCTCGAACGTACCGCCGGCCCGGAAGGCGAGCTCGAGCGCCCAGGGCAGCTCTGGCCCGTCGGTGGTGATCTCCAGTTCGACGCCGTCCTCGGTCGGCCGCGCGGCGATCCGTGTGCGCAGCACCACCGTCTCGGTCTGGCGGTCCGCGAAGGACATCGCCGCGGAGAACCGGCTCTCGTCGGCCAGGTCGTAGGCACCGTCGGCGCGCCGGTCGCCTTCCGCGAGCGGCTGGTAGTAACGCCCCTCCAGGCGCTCGACGAGCACCACCGCATCGCCGTCGTGCTCCAGCTGCGCCGCGCGGAACGGGCCGAGCCCGAAGAAGTCGCGGGACAGCCGCACCGAGTCGAGGACCACCTCGCCGGCGAACAGCCGAAGGAAGGTCGGGTTGTTCGCCAGTCCCGAGCGGATACGTCGCTGGCTGGAGTAGTCCGACCCGCCGTAGAGCACGAGCGTTCGCGTCGGGTTCGTGTCGACGACGAGCCGCGACGCCGCCCACTCCGCGCGGCGCGTCGCGGCGGGTGATTCGGCGTCGGGAAGAGGCTGTGCGAGGCGCGGGTCGAGCAGCAGCTCGGTGAGTACCGTCTGGGGTTCGACGATGCCCTGGGCGGCGGCGTGCTCCGCCGCCCAGGCGAGGTCGCCCCGTGCTCGCTCGATCGCGAACCGCCGGTACGCCAGCAGGTACGGCGCGAGCGGGTACCGCTCGCCGTGCTGGTCCTGGCGCCGCGAGTGCACCGTCTCGACGGTGTCGTCGGGAAGGATCAGCCCGAGCGTGGCCTCGAGATTGCGCACCACCACGTCGTGCACGTCCGGGCGGTCGAAGACGTCTCCGATCAGGGAGAGCGAGGGGTTCGACACGAACACCGCGTAGTTCGCGCTGCGCTCGGAGAACATCCCGTCGCTCTGCAGGTCGATGCCCTCGGCGAGCCACTGCTCGGCCCGGGCCCGCACCGCGGGGTCGGCACGACGCCGGTGCAGCCTCGCGAGGACCGCCGCGAGCTCCCACCGGTGGTTGGGCGTGTGCACGCCACCCGCGACCATGGCGGGGGCCGCCGCATCGGCGACGGCGCCGAGCAGCCGGTCGAGCGGCGCGAGCGCCGGCGCGGCGGCACGGCGGATCAGCTCCAGCGTGTCGCACACGTCGTTGATCGCGAAGGCGGTGTCCGGCGGCGACTCGACGTTGTCCCCGCCGACGAACAGGCCGGACGCCGCCTGCATGCCCGCGAGCGCCTCCGCGCACGTCACGGCGCGCGAGACGAGCGCGGCGTCCCCGGCGTGCCGCCCGCCCTCGGCGAGGTAGGCGGCGACCAGCAGCTTGATGTCCCGCATCGTGGCGCGGTACAGCCCGATGTACCCCGTGTGGACGTCGGCCGCCGCCGTGGCGAGCACCCCGTCCACCGCCGTGTCCGCCGCCTCGATCACCGCACGGCGAAACGCCTCGTCCACCTCGGTCATGCCTGGCCCCCTCTTACCCTCAGCGTCAGCACCTCGAAGGGACGCAGCACGATGCCCGTGCCGTCGCCCCCGTCGTCCACCACGGCGGTGGTCCCGTGGGCGAGCACGGCGAGCGGCGTCTCGACGAGGTCGCACTCGACCACCTCGGCCACGGCGAAGTCCGCGTGCAGCGTCGCGCGGGTGCGCGCGCCGCGACTCTCGTAGACCCGCACGACCAGGTCGCCGGAGCGGTCGTCGGCGAGCTTGACCGCCGAGACGACGGCGGAGGTCGGCGCACCGTCGACACCGGCGACCGTGACGACGGGGGCCGGAGCCGCGGCACCCGTGATCCGGCGCAGCGGGGCGCCGAGCCGGGCGCCCGCACGCAGCGCATCGTCGGTCGTCGGGGCGGGCGCGAGCACCGTGGTGAAGGCGTGCCGCCCCTGGTCCGCCTCCGGGTCGGGGAAGGTCGGCGCGCGCAGGAGCGACTGCCGCACGGTGGTGACGACGTGGCCGTCGACGCTGTCGCGCGTGACGTCGTGCCCGTAGACGCCGTCGTTGGCCACGGCGACGCCGAAGCCGGGCTCGCCCACGTGCACCCAACGGTGCGCGCACACCTCGTAGCGTGCGGCGTCCCAGGACGTGTTGGCGTGCAGCGGACGGCGCACGTACCCGAACTGCGTCTCGTAGGCGGCGTCCTGCGCATGGACGTCGAGCGGGAACGCGAGCTTGAGCATGCGGCGGCGCTCGTGCCAGTCGACCTCCGTGCGGATGCGCACGGCGGAGTCGACGACCGTGACGGTCTGCGTCATGCGGCTGCTGCCGAACGTCCGCTCGATGCGCACGCTGCCGTCGTCGTGCAAGGTGACCGTGCCGTCGACGAGGTCGACGGCGTTCGCGCGGTAGGAGCGGTCGAGATCCCACGCGTCCCACTTCGCGGGGGCGTCGACGTGCAGCTGCGGCAGGTTCGCCGCGCGGCCCGGCGGCACGAGATCGCGCCCCGACGCGAGATCCACCGCGTGCGCGATCAGCCCGTTCGGGGTGATCTCTACCCGCAGGCCGGGCGAGGCCAGCTCGACGCCGCCGTCGGGCAGCACCGAGGCGACCACAGCCGCGGCCGCATCGACGTCCGCGGTCCCGCCGAACGCGGGAACGCCCGAAGCCGCGAACGGCGCCGCGTTGACCGCAAGGTCACGCGTTCCCGAACCCGCGAGCGCCCGCAGCGCTGTGTCGACGAGACCTTCCAGCCGCTCGGTGACGCGCTCGTGCGCGGCCTCGGCCTCGCGGTGCACCCAGGCGATGGCGGTGCCGGGCAGGATGTCGTGGAACTGCAGCAGCAGCACCTCCTGCCACAGCTCGTCGAGCTCGTCGTACGGGTACGGCGCGCCCGTGCGCAGCGTGGCGCTCGCCGACCAGAGCTCGGCCTCCACGAGCAGCTGCTCGTTGCGCCGGTTGCCGCGCTTGGTCCGCGCCTGTGAGGTGTAGATGCCTCGGTGGAACTCCAGGTACATCTCGCCCGACCAGACGGGCGGGCTCGCGTACTCGCGCTCGATGCTGCCGAACAGGGCGTCGGCGGTGCCGAACCGTACCCGCGGCGAACCCTCGAGATCGGACTGCAGGCGTGCGTCCCACATCATCTCGCGCGTCGGTCCCCCGCCACCGTCGCCGTACCCGAACGGCATGAGGGAGTGCGAGGCTCCCGCGTGGTCGGCGAAGTTGCGCACGCTGCGGGCGAGCTCGGTGGGTCGCATGTCGCCGCTGTAGGTGTTGTTCGGCGGGAAGTGCGTGAGGATGCGTGTGCCGTCGATACCTTCCCAGAGGAACGTGTGGTGCGGCATCGGGTTGCTGTCGTTCCAGCACATCTTCTGCGTGAAGAACCAGCGCAGCCCCGCCTTGCGCAGGAGCTGCGGCAGCGCGCCCGGGTAGCCGAACGAGTCCGGCAGCCAGCCGACGTCGCTGCGTGCGCCGAACTCGCGCTCGAAGAAGCGCGTCCCCTGCAGGAGCTGCCGCGCCAGCGACTCGCCCGAGGGCATGTTGACGTCGGACTCGACCCACATGTTGCCGACCGGGACGATGCGGCCCTCCGCGACGCGCTGCCTCACCCGCCCGTAGAGCTCGGGCTCCTGGTGCTTGAGCCAGGCGAAGTGCTGCGCCGACGAGCTCGTGAAGACCGCGTCGGGGTCCCGGTCCATGAGGTCGACCACGTTCGCGAAGGTCCGGGTGACCTTCCGTACGGTCTCTCTGCTGGGCCACAGCCAGGCGGAGTCGATGTGCGCGTGACCTGTCGCGACGATGCGGTGCGCCGAAGCGGCCGCGGGCGAGGCGAGCAGGGGGGCGAGCACGGCCCGCGCGGCGGGTGCCGCCGCAGCGGGGTCGCCCGGGTCGAGCTCGTCGAGCGCGCGGTCCAGGCCCGCCAGCAGCGCGGCCCGGCGCGGTTCGTGCTCGCTCAGCTCCAGCGCGAGGCCGCGCAGCACGGTCACCTCACGGACCAGACGTTCGACCACTGTGTCGACCCGCCGGATCTCGAGCCGTCCCAGCCGGTACAGCGGCACGTCGGGCGCGCTCCGCGGGTCGCCGAGCGGCGTCGGCGCGTAGGCACGTGCCCCCTTGAAGTCGTCGCCGCCCGACAGGTCCGGGTTGGCCGCGGCCTCGACGAGGAATTCGAACGGCTCGCCGGGTGCCGCCTCGAGCGGCACGTGGTGGTTGCGGGGTTCGAGGCCCTTCACCACGCGCCCGGCGGTCGTGCGCACCAGCCCTTCGCACTGGAACCCCGGCTTGGCGCCGTTGAAGCCGAGGTCGAGGGAGAGCTCGACGCGGTGCCTGTCGTCGGGCGCCCAGCCCTCCGGTACGCGCCCGGACACCTGGAACCAGGTGGTGCCCCAGGGCCGCCCCCACTCGAAGGTGGGGGCGACCGGCGCGAACGTCGCTGGGTCGGGTACTTCGGCGAACACGACCGGTTCGCCGGCGCCGCCCGGCTCGCCCGGCACCGTCCAGGCGGCGACGTCGAGCGGAACGGCCCCCGCGGTGACGGCGTCGGCCAGGTACTCGCCGAGCCACCGGTCGACCCGCCCCAGGATGGCGGACGTTGGTACGTGCACCGCTCAGTCCTTGAGTCCGGCGTTGATGTTCGAGGAGGTGATGTACTTCTGGAACACCAGGTAGAGCAGCACCAGCGGGATCATCGACAGCACCGAGGCGGCCAGCAGCACGCTCCAGTTGATGTTCTCGGCGCCGACGAGCGCGCGCAGGGCGATCTGCAGGGTGAACTGATCGGGATCGCCCAGGATGATGAGCGGCAGGATGTAGTCGTTCCAGCGCCAGTGGAACGACACGATCGCGAGCGTGAGCATGATGGGCCGCGCCAGCGGCAGCATGATGCCGAGGAAGATGCGGTACTCGCTCGCGCCGTCGATGCGCGCGGCGTCCAGGAGCTCGTCCGGGATCGTCAGGAAGAACTGGCGGAACATGAACACACCGGTCGGGGTGAGCACCGACGGCATGATGACGCCGAGCAGCGAGTTGTACAGGCCGAGGTCGCGCACGACGATGAACAGCGGGTTGAGGATCACCTCGCCCGGCAGCATGGTCATCGACAGGATGCACAGGCCGAGCACGTGGAGCCACGGGTTCCTGTACTTGGCGAGCGCGTAACCCGTCGACGCGCACAGGAACACCGTGATGGCCGTCGTCACGGTCGCGACGACCATCGTGTTGGTGAAGTAGCGCAGGAAGTCGACGCGTTCGAAGGCGTCCTCGTACCCCGCGAGCGTCCACTCGCGCGGGAAGAACGACAGCGGGTACGTGAACAGCTCCCCGCCCGGCTTGAACGACGACAGCAGGAACCACAGCAGGGGGAACGCCATGAGCACGGCGATGACCCACAGCATCGTGGTCGGGACGATGCTGCGGCGGATCTCGCCGAGCCTGCGCCCGCCTGGCTTCGCGTACTTCTTCGGCGCCACCGTTGGCGTGTCCGTCGTCACCATGCGTTGTTCCTCTTGCTGATACGGAGCTGGATGATCGCGATGACCATGAGGATGACCAGCAGGACCATCGATGCGGCGGCCGCGTACCCGACGAGCGAGCGTTCGAACCCGGTCTCGTAGATGTACTGCACGACCAGGCGGTTCTGCGTGCCGGGCCCACCGCCGTTGAGCGCCTGGATCATCGCGAACTCCTTCATCGAGCCGAGCGACGACAGCAGGATGACGAGCACGGACGTCGGAGCGATGGACGGCAGCGTGATGTACCAGAACCGCTGGAAGCCGTTCGCGCCGTCGAGCTCAGCGGCCTCGTAGTAGGACTGCGGCACGTTGCTGATCGCCGCGATGAACAGCAGCATGTTGAAGGCTGCGCCGCCCCATGCGGACGCGAGCACCGCGACGAACAGCGACAGGTCGGCGTTGCTCGCCCAGGGCACCGCCTCGCCGCCCAGCAGCCGGATGATGTAGTTGACGAACCCGAAGCTCTCGCCGAACATCCACCGCCAGATGACACCGGCGATGATCGGCGACACCAGCCACGGCATGAAGAAGACGATGCGGGCAGGTGTCTTGCCCCGTGCGCCCTTCGAGGTGAGGGCCACCGCCATGGCGAGCGCCAGGCAGTAGCCGACGGGCACCGAGAACGCGGCGTACACGAACGTGCGCCCGAGCGACTGGTAGAACTCGCCGTCCTGGAACAGCTCGAGGTAGTTGGCGAGCCCGACGAACTCGGGATCTCCCCACCCGCGGAAGTCCGTCAGCGAGTACGACAGGCCGAGCACTCCTGGCCACAGGAAGAACAGGCCGAACAGCGCGGCCGTGCCGATCGTGAAGACGAAAGGGGCAAGGAGGTAGCGGTTGTGTCGGCGACGCGGGGCGCGCCGCCCGTCCTCCTCCGCCACGGGGGCGGAGGAGGACGGACCCGAGGTGGTGAGAGTCATGAGGAGCCTTTTTCGTGCGTCGCGCTCAGTCGGCCATCTGCTCGGTCGAGACCTTGTTGATGTTCTCCACCGTCTGCTCGAGCGTCTGCTCGTCGTTGATGAACTTGACGGTCTCGTCGAAGAGGGGCTCGGAGTCGATCGCCTTGCCCTTGTAGCCGTTCAGCACGCCGTCCGTCGTCTGGAGCGCCGAGAACGCAGGGGACTCGGCGATCTCACCGTTGTAGAGGTCGAAGGCGTACGCGTCCTCCTTGTAGGTGACGTCGAGGCCGTCCAGCACGGGCAGGCACCCGGAGATCTCGCAGTACTCGCGGTAGTTCTCCTCCGAGTACAGCCACTTGATGAAGGCGAGGGTCTCCTCCTCGACGCCGGTACCGTCGAACGCCACGATCCACGACGCCGCACCGTAGTTGGTCGCGCGCACCGGCTGCTGCGGCAGCGGCACGGACACCCACTCGAAGTCGGTGATGGTCGCCTGGAAGTCGGCGATCTGCCAGACGCCCGACATGTAGCCCGCGACGCGGCCCGACTTGAACGTCGCGCTCGGGTCGTCCGCCGCGCCCCACACGGCCTGCGGCATCACGCCGTCGTCGTGCAGCTTCTTGAAGTACGCGAGCGCCTCGGCGCCCTTCTCGTCGAGCGCCCAGGTGCCGTCGGGCTGCTCGGTGACGCCCTCGCTGCCGAACTCGAACAGGAAGGAGCGCAGGCGGTGCGCGGAACCGTCCATGACGACGCCGTACTCCGCGTCGGTGGCCTCGACGACCTCGTTCGACTTCTGGACGTACTCGTCCCACGTCCACTGCTCGTCGAGCGTCGTCGGGTACTCGACGCCTGCCTCGTCCCACAGCGACTTGTTGAGGAACATGCCGACGGCGGTGAGGGTGGTCGGCAGGGCCTTCACCTTGCCGTCGGCGGGGTCGGCGACCGAGAGGGTGTCGATGACGCCGACCTCGTCGAAGATGTCGGTCAGGTCGAGCAGGCGCTCCGTCCATGCCGGGTCGGTCGACGGCGACGCCGCGAGGGCCGGCAGGTCGTTCGCCTGCGCCGAGGTGCGCAGCCGCGTGCGCAGGTCGTCGTTCGGCACCTCGACGACCTCGACGCGCACGCCGGTCTCCTCGAAGTACTTCTCCGCCAGCTTGGCGTAACCGCCACCCTGGTTGACGTCGCCCGACTGCATGAGCTGGAGCACGACCTCGTCATCGGAGCCGCCGCCACCGCTCGAGCACGAGGCGAGCACGAGCGCGCCGATCGTGATCGACGCGGCCGCGAGCGAGCGGGTCAGGTACTGACGCTTCATTGTGTCTCCTCGTCGGCGCTCAACCCTGAGCGCCTGTGCTGTGTAGCCGGGTGGTTGCTGTGTTGCCGGTGGATCGCTGGAGGCCGTTTGATCTTATGTCTTGACATATTCTTGTGTGGACACGCTAGCCCCGGACCCGCGCACGGGGCAAGCGTTTACCGAGAATCTGGTGCACGAACGTGCAAGTGCAGTGGTCACGCAAACATATGCCGAGTATGAAGCCGCTACGAGCACCACGACGACTCCTCGGCACCGGCCTGGCCGGCGTGCTGCTGCTGAGCGCCTGCGCCGCCCAGGACGGCCCCGCCGGCTCGGCCACAGCGCCGCCCACCCCGGCGGCGCCGGGCCAGGTCACGGCCATCGCCACCGTCCTCCAGCAGGGCGACGGCCCGCCCGAGCTCTGCCTGGGCGGCGTCGCCGAGTCGTACCCGCCCCAGTGCGGCGGCCCGGAGATAGCCGGCTGGGACTGGGACGCCGTCGAGGCCGAGTCCGCGCAGGACACCACCTGGGGCACGTACGAGGTGGAGGGTTCCTGGGACGGCGAGACCTTCCGCCTCACCGAGGCCGCCGCGGCCCCGACGGAGCGGCCGGCGCCACCCGAGGATCCCCGCCTCGATCCTGACAACGCCGGCGCGCTCGGACCGGAGACGTCCGAACCCGAGGCCCACGAGCTCCAGAACGAGGTGTACGACCACCTCGGCGCCCTCAGCGGCTGGTTCGAGAACGGCTACGTCTGGGTGACCGCCGTCTACGACGACGGCAGCATCCAGCGCTACGCGGACGACAGGTACGGCGCCGACACGGTGGTCGTGCAGTCGGCACTGCGCGATATCGGGTAGTTCCGACCGAATTGCGAACAATCCTGCAGGCTTTGCAGGGCAGGGTTAAAAACCTACGAGAATTGCCCTTCCGTGGCAAGAAAATGTAGGGCATGAATGAAGGCGTGACGCCATAAATCAACATTGCACATTCACCTTGACGCCGCACCAGAGCGCTGGCAGTCTCATTCACCCACCGAGCTGAGCGATTACCAGACGCACGTGCATTGATCGTCCCGGCCCGAACTGACTACAGAAAGAAGAATGTTATGGGCGACGGGATCGCCACAGGCGTCATGGTGCGGGTCACGGGGGCGTCGAGCACCGAGCGCGGCACAGAGGGCATCGTGAAGACCGTCCGGCCGGGCTGGGCCGGCGGCAAGGAGGCCGTGGTCGTCGTCGACGGCCTCCTGCGATCGCGCGAGGTAGCCATACCCGTCTCGGACCTGTCGAGGCAGTAGGCCGCGCGGCTTGCACGGGGCTTGCTCGCACGCAGACAACACAGCAGGCCCGCCTCCGACGGAGGC
>NZ_JBHXBG010000128.1:0-16427 GCF_042726755.1 Promicromonospora sp. NPDC060271
CCGTGGTGGGCCGGGCGCCCCGCGGCCGCGCGGGCCGGTTGGCCGGCCTTGCCGGGCGCCGGGACCGCGTGCCCCCCCACCACCCAGGTTCACCCCGGGGGCTACGAGCCGCAGCTCGCGGCGTCGTACCCCTCGTCCACGACCACCTCGTGCGGGCCGTTGACCGCGGTGACCGTGACGGCCCCCGCCTGGATCGCCCGCGCTCCCGAGCCGAACTGGCGGGAGACGGTCTCCCCCGGCAGCACGTCCCGGTACGTCTTGCTCCCGTACGGGGTGCTGAGCTCGACCTGCACCGGGTCGGCGCCCGCGTTGGTCGCGCTCACCGTCACGCGAGCCTGCGGGCCGGTGCACCGGCTCGCCGCCGCGACCTCCATCAGCGGCGGGTCCGGCTGGTCGTCGAACGTGAGGTCCTGGAACTCCACGGCGCTCCTGTTCGACGCGTGGTGCGCGGTGACGAACAGCCCGACGTCCTGGGTGTCCGCGGCGCCCGCGAGCGCCTCCGGCTCCCCGATCTGCGTGAACGTCTTGCCGTCGGAGCTCCAGTAGGCCGAGTACAGGTCGCCGTCGCGGACGAGCCGTACCCAGGCCGGGTACGCCGTCGAGCCGCCGCTCGACGACGTCACGAGCTGGCCGGCGTCGTTGCCGCGCAGCCACTCGAACCCGCCGCTCGGCCGGATGCCGAGGGCCGCGTAGCCCGGCGACGAGCCCGGTTGGGTCACGTCGTTGCGGACGATGATCCCTGCCTTGGCGGAGCCGTGGGAGTTGCCCTGGCTGTTGATCCGTACGGTGGCGGTCCAGTGCCGGTCGGTGCCCTCGCGGTAGATCGCCGAGTACTGGTCGACGCCCTGCCACATGTTGGCGCCGCCCGACTCGATGACGTACCGCCCCGTGGCGAGCTGCTCGAACTCGCCGTCCGCGTTGCTGAAGGTCCGCATCCCGGCGAACATGTCACCGACCTGTGCGACGACGATCCGTGACGTGGTCGTGAGCTCCCGGTCGTTGGTGGCCACGGCCGTCAGCTCGTAGTAGCCGTCCGCTGCGACGTCCCACGTCGTCGCGTAGGGCGCGGTCTCGTCGACGCCGATCGACTCGCCGTCGGCGAAGAACTCCACCTGGCTGATGGTGTTCTCCGCGTCGGTCGCGTCCGCGGTGACCTCTATCTGGCCGGGTTCGAGCTCGACCCCGCCCTGGGGTGCCGTGATGGCAACCTCCGGCCGTGTGGTCTCCGCCGCGCCCTTGCCGTCGGCCTCGACGAAGTTGAGCCGTCGCTCGCCCGGACCGGGGAAGACCACGAAGAGCTCGAAGCTCTCCCCCGGGTCGTCGACGTCCACCCGCACGTCGCGGAAGTCGCTGATGCCGGTGGCGGCGATCTGCGCGGTGCCGAGCAGGTCGCCGTCGGGGGCACCCCGCCGCAGCTCGATGGTGCCGGCGGACGCCGACGCCACGCGCAGCGTCAGGGCGTCGATCTGGTGGAGGTTCACCGGGTCGTAGGACGCCCAGTCACCGTCGGCGCCGACGAGGACGGAGCCGCCGCCCTCGACGTCCCGGCTCGGCGCCGTCGTCGTGCCCTCCGAGTCGGTGTGGAACTCGGCCTGCCGCTCCCTGGGGAACAACAGGGTGGTGTCCGAGCCGGTCAGCGACGGGATGTCGCCGGCGCCGCCGTCGTCCTCGTAGCGCGCGTCGAGCACGTAGAAGACGTTGTTGTCCGCCCCGTGCCCGCCGCCCAGCGACGTCGTGACGGAGCCCGTGCGGCCGTGCTGCGGGTCGGCCGGGTGCGGGTGGTCGTCATGGCCGAGGGCCGGCTGGATGACCACGCGCTCGTCGTCGATCGCCGAGCCGTCCGGCGAGTCCTCCGCGTCGGTCACCGAGACGTCCCACGAGACCGTGTCGCCGAACTCGAAGAACGAGCCCGTCGGCGGGAGCCCGAAGTCGACCTCCGGCCGGGTGTTGCCGACGGTGATCGGCACCGTGGCGGTCCCGTCCTTGCCCGCCGGGTCGGTGACGGTGAGCCGCGCGTCGTAGACGCCGTCCGCCGTGTACGTGTGCGACGCCGTCGGTTCGGTCGAGTCGGTGGTCCCGTCACCGTCGAAGTCCCACGCGTAGGTGAGGTTCTCGCCCTCCGGATCGGTGCTGCCCCTCCCGTCGAACTCCACCTCCAGCGGCGCGGTCCCGGAGTCCGGTGACGCGGTCGGCAGCGCCTCGGGCGAGCGGGAGCCCGTCACGTAGTCGATCCGGTGCAGGCCGGAGTTCGGGTTGTCCCTGCCGAAGCCGCCGCCCCAGTCGAGCACGTACATCGCGCCGTCGGGCCCGAACTTCGCGTCGATCGGCGCGAGGAAGTCCTCCTCCGGCAGGAACCGGTTGACCTTCTCGACGTCCGTCTGGCCCGGGGCCGCCTCGGGGTCCCTGGTCTCGACGGTGAACACCTGGTTGCGCGCCCACTCGTAGAAGAACGCCTTGCCCTCGTAGTACTCGGGGAACTTGGTGTCGGAGTCGAGCTCCGGGTCGAAGTCGTAGAACGGGCCACCCATCGGCGCCAGTCCCCCGCCCTGGTTGATGCCGCCGGGCACCGAGGACCGCTGGTAGCCGTACCAGAGGTCCGCCGGCTGGGCCGGGGGCAGGTTCGTGCGGCCCGTGTTGCGCACGGAGTCGTTGACGGGAGCGGCGCAGTCGAAGAACCCGCCGACGGTGACGGGGCTGGTCCGGTAGTCGACGTCCCGGAACGGCTCGTTGTTCCCCATGCACAGGGGCCAGCCGAAGAAGCCCGGCTCCTTGATCAGGTTCCACTCCGCGATGCCCGCCGGGCCGCGCTGCGCCAGGTTGTCGGTGTTGCTGTCGGGCGAGTAGTCGGCCACGCCGAGGTTGCCCGTCGCCGGGTCGATGGCGAACCGGAACGGGTTGCGGAAACCCATCGCGTAGATCTCGGGCAGCGTCTTGTCCTCCGTGTCCTCCGACTCCGGGAACAGGTTGCCCTCGGGGACCGAGTAGGTGCCGTCGTCCTCGGGGTGGATCCGCAGCACCTTGCCGCGCAGGTCGTTGGTGTTGGCGGACGTCGCCCGCGCGTCGTGGAAGGTGCCGTCCCGCTCGGAGATCGGCGCGTACCCGCCCGACGGCTCCGAGTGCGGGTTCACGTCGTCGCCGACGCCGAGGTACAGGTCACCGGTCGCGCGGTCCACGATCACCCCGCCGCCGGTGTGGCCCGGCTCGTCCGGCAGCCGCCGGGCGGGGACCTCCAGCAGCACCTTCTCGGACGCCGGGTCGATGGTCGTCGCCCCCGAGGCGCCCGTCGTGACCGTGAACCGGGACAGCCGGTTGTGGAAGTTCGCGGGGTCGGTGTCGTCGTCGCTCGCGGGCGACCAGTACTGGTACAGGTACCCGTTGTCGGCGAAGTCCTCGTCGAGCGCTATCCCCAGCAGACCGTCCTCGCCGCCCGAGTAGACCGGGAGCGTCACGGCGGTCGTCGTGGTCTGCGTCTCGGGGTCGAACACCCGGATCTGCCCGCGCACCAGCTCGGTGAAGAAGACCCGGCCGTCCGGCGCGACGTCGATCCCGAACGGCGCGCTCGTGTTCGTGTCGAGCGCCACCTTCTCGAACTGGCCCCAGTCGGTGCCGCCGCAGTCGCCGGCGGCCAGCCCGGCCGCCCACTGCACGCCGCCGACGATGTGCCGCACGAACTCGGGCTCCTGCGTGTAGTGCGCGCCGAAGTGGCCCATGCCCGTCATCCAGGCGCGACCGCCGTCGTAGTACTTGCACCACGAGATCGGGTGGTCGTAACCCATGGCGTTGCCGCCCGGGTCGTAGGTCGACTCGTCCATGGTGGCCAGCACGTGCGCGTCACCGCGCACGTTGGTCGAGAAGTTGTACCACTCGTCGGCGCGGTCCCAGCGCTGCGGCAGGTGCTGCGTGGAGGGGTGCGTGCGGTCCTCGACCCGGACCGTCCCGGGCAGGCCGGGGCTCGACCCGGTGGCGGCGTGACCGGGCATCAGCGACCCGATCATCTCGTCCCACCAGGCGTAGCTGCCCCGCATGTCCGTCGCGTTGTGGATGGCGACGATGCCGCCGCCCGCCTGCTGGTACCGCTCCATCGCGGCCTTCTGCTCCGCGTTCCACGGGTCGCCGGACGCCTGGAACATGACCAGCGCGTCGTACTGCGCCAGGTCGGCGTCGTTGAAGACCGTCGGGTCCTCCGTGTGGTCGGACTCGATGCCCGCCTCGGCGAACGCCGCCTCGAGCACCGGGGTGCCCTGCGTGATCGCCTCCACGTGCCGGTACTGCGTGGTGGCGGTGAAGATGAGGACTCGGCCCTCTTGCATGACTTCCGCCTGGACCTCGGCCGACCCGGCAGCGGCCTTCTCCTCAGCGGCCTTCTTCTCACCGCCCTGCGGTTCGCCGACCGTGACGGCGGCGGTGGCGGCCGGGACGGACGCGAGCGTGAGGGCCAGTGCTCCGGCGGCGAGCGCCGCGGTGGATCTCCCCCAGCGGGGACGTCGTGGTGCGGTCATCGGGTTGCCTCCTGGGCAGATCGACGTGCGTGCCCACCGGGGGTTCCCGGCGGAGCATGTTCTTCTCGTTGATCAGCCCGGCGTGCCGGCGCCGAGCGCTCTGTGTTCGTCCAGACGCGAGGCCTGCTCAGACTCAGACGCGTGGGTGTCCTACCCGTGTCAGACCTGTGTCACGGCATCAGTCCTCTCAGGTAGGCGAGGCCGTCGGTCGCCAGCGCGTCCTGGCTCGCGGCCAGCGGCCGCCAGATCGACGCGGCCGTGGCGATCGTGGCGTTCTCGGCGGTGAACGACTCGATGACGAGCGGGCCGGCGTACCCGGCCTGCTCCAGCGCGGCGAGCAGCGCCGGCCAGTCGATGCCGTCGCCGCCGGGTGCGCCGCGGTCGTTGCCGCAGACCTGTACCGCGGCGATCCGCTCCCCCGCGCGCTCGACCGCGGCGGGCAGGTCCCGCTCCTCGATGTTCATGTGGTAGACGTCGAGCATCAGCCCGATCCCCTCGGCGGGCAGCGGGCCGACGATCTCCAGCGCCTGGTCCACCGTGTTGACCAGGCTCGTCTCGTAGCGGTTGAGCGGTTCCAGGCCGACGACTACGCCCGCCGCGATCGCGTGCTCGACCACCGGCGCGAGGTTCTCGGCGAGCTCGGCGCACGCGTCGGCCCGCTCCTGCGGCGTCGTCCGCCAGGTGCGCCCGACCGAGGCGTACGCGGGGCCGCCGATCACCCGCGCGCCGACCGTGTGCGCGGCGTCGACCACCTCGCGCAGGTAGTCCTGCGTCGCCCGCACCGTGCCGGCGTCGGCCGCGACGAGCTCGCGACCCTCGCCCATGACGAGGGACACGCTCGCGCCGAGGCCGTTGTCCGCGAGGACCTGCGCCGCGCGGCGCGGTTCCCAGTCGCCGAGGCGCTCGACGGGCAGCTCGAGGACGTCGAACCCCCAGTCCGCCACGCGGGGCGCGAGATCGGCGAGCGAACGGTCGGTGAGCGGCGACGTCCACACCCAGGTGTTGACGCCGATCGGCCAGGTGGTCGCGGGGCCGTCCGGGACCGTCCACGGTTGTATACCCATCTAGCGGTCCGTCCAGGCCTCGGGGTACCCGGGCAGGTCCTCGCCGCCGAACTTCGCGTAGTGCAGGGACGGCATGTCCGCGTTCGCGTCGAGGAACCCCGCGAGGTCGGCGTCGGTGACCGGCTCCTGGGGCAGCACCCACTCGGACGGCACCTCCTCACCGGCCCAGATCTTCTGCGCGGCGAGGACCGGGGTGCGCCACTGGAAGTTGGAGTAGACGTTGCCGATCGCCGTCATCCCCGTCTCGTCCCACTTGCGCAGGAAGCTCATCTCGTCCTCGCCGACGAAGACCGGGTACGGCTGGCCGGCGTCCTCGAACGCCTCGACCGCCGCGACCGCGCCGTCGCCCGCGTCCATCCAAATGCCGTCGATCTCGCCGCGCTGCAGGTACTGGGTGACGAGGTCCTTGATCTTGGCGCCGTCACCGCCGGTGAACTCGACGCCCACCACCTCGAGGTCGCTCTCCGAGAAGATCTTGTCGGCGGCGGCCCACCGGTGCTCCAGCACGTCTACCCCGGGCAGGATGCGCAGCGCCAGGACCGTCGAGCCGGGGTCCAGGTTCTCGACCAGGAACTCCGCGCCCACCGCGCCGTACGCGTAGCCGCCGATCGGGTGGATGAACGTGACCATGCAGTCGGTGTTCACGCCGCGGTCGAACACGATGACCGGCTTGCCGCTCTCGCAGGCGGCCTCGACGGCGGGGGTGAGCGTCGCCGTCGTCGACGGGGAGATGACTATCGCGTCGCAGTCGCCGGCCTCGACGAACGCCTGGATGTCGGAGATCTGCTTGTTGTCGTCGTCGGCGGCGTCCGAGACCCGGAACTCGCCGATCACGCCCTCCTCCTGCAGCACCTCGACCTGCTGCTGCATGGTGATCCAGCCGGTCACGCGCCACGGGTTGGAGACGGACGCGTTGGAGAAGCAGAGTGTCTTGTCCCCGCCCGCACCGGCACCGTCCTCGCCGGCGAAGTCGCCCGTGTCCACCCACTCCGGCTCGATGGCCTGGAGCCAGGGCTGGTCGGCCGGGCCCTCCGGCTCGGCGTCGCGCTGGGCCAGCTCCCGGTCGTAGTCCGCCTGGACGAACCACTCGCTCTCGGCCCCGGAGTCGGCCGGCGCCTCCTGCGTCGCGCTCGTCTCCGTGGACGGCGCCTCGCCGGTCGGGGTGTCGGTGGTGCAGGCCGTCAGCAGGAGCAGCGTTCCCGCCGTCGCGCTCGCCAGCAGTGCTCGGGTCGATCGCATGTCCATCCCCTTTGATGAGTGCGGGTCTGATGAGTGCGGGTCTGATGAGTGCGGGTCCAACGATTGGGTTCGAGCTCAGGTGCGGCGCCGCCGCGCCGCGTAGGCGACGGCGGCGATGAGGATCACGCCCTGCACGGCGGGCCGAATGGTCGACGGCAGGGCGAGCTGGTTGAACAGCGTGAACAGGGCCTCGAGCGTGAGCGCGCCGACCATGGCGGCCACCACCGTCCCGCGGCCGCCCCCGAGGGCGACACCGCCCAGCACGACGGCGGTGATCGCCATGAACTCCAGCCCCTGGCCCACCTGGGCGGTGACCCCGGCGAACCCGCCGATGAGCACCGCCGCGACGGTCGCGAGGAACGAGGAGAGCAGGAACGCCCGGGTGCGCAGCCACCACACCGAGGCGCCGCTGTACGCGGCGGCCACGGCGTTGTCGCCGGTGGCCATCAGGGACCGGCCGAAGGGGCGGCGCATCAGCCACGCCGCGACGCCGACGACGACGAGCGCCACCAGCAGCGCGTACGGCACCTGGAACTGCCCGGGCACGTCCGGGAAGCCCTTGCGGCCCAGCACGCGGAAGCCCTCGCTCAGGGCGCCCGTCGGCGCGCCGCCCGTCCACAACCGGATGGCGCCGAACAGCACGAGCATCATGCCGAGCGTCGTGATGAACGACGGGACCCGCAGCAGCGTCGTCACCAGGCCGTTGACGAGCCCGACCAGCAGCCCGAACACGAGCATCAGCCCCACCACGGGCCAAGTCAGTGCCTCGTCGCCGTCCATGAGCCGGGCCGCGATCACCACCTGCGCGCCCACCAGCGAACCCACCGACAGGTCGAACTCACCGGAGACGATCACGAAGTACTGGCCGACGGCGAGCACCACCAGCGGGGCGGCCTTCTTCGCGAACGCCATGAGCGACACCGGCTCCGCGAAGGACGGGTTGATCGCGACGATCACGGCGAGGACGAGCACGAGCAGCGCGAGCACGGTCCAGCTACCGCCGGACAGGAGCTGCTCGCGCCATCGGCGGGCGGCGCTGCGGGCGGTGCCGTTCCCGGTGCCGTTCCCGGTGCTGTTCCCGGTGCTGTTCCGGGCGCTGTTCCCGGCGTCCGGGGTCAGGTCCGTGGTCATGCGACGTCGCCTCCTCGTGCGGCCGAGGCCTTGGCACCGAACCGGACCCGCCGGCTCGCCGGGTCGATCTGGCGCCGCGCGTACAGGGCCACCGCGGCGATGATGATCACGCCGCGCAGCACGTCCTTGAAGAACGGGTTCACGTCGAGCACGTTGAACGCGGTGTCGAGCACCGCGAGGATCGCGACCCCGCCGACCGTGCCGACCACCGAGCCCCGGCCGCCGAACAGGAGCGTGCCGCCCAGCACCACGGCGGCGATCGAGTCGAGGTCGAGGCCGTAGGAGTAGACCAGGGCGTTCCCCGTGCCGAACCGGGCGGCGATGAGCAGCCCGGCGATGCCCGCGCACAGGGAGCACAGCACGTGCGCCAGGACGAGGGTGCGGCTCGTGCGAACGCCCGAGAGCCGGGCGACGTCGAGGTTCCCGCCCACCGCGAACATGTGATAGCCGGCCCGGGTCCGCGTGAGCAGGACGAACGCCGCCGCGGCGACGAGCAGCATGACGATCGTCGAGACGGGTACCGGGCCAAGGCGGGTGTACCCGAACGTCTGGAACGCGAACGGCACCTCGCCCTCCGGCCCCTTGAAGCGCGTGTCGAGGAAGCCCTTGACGATCAGGCCCGTGCCGAGCGTCGCGATGAACGGGTTGACGTTCAGGCCCGAGATGACCAGGCCGTTCACGAGCCCGACGCCGGCCGCGACCGCGAGCGCGGCCACCACCCCGAGCCAGACGCGCGCCGGGTCGCCCGCCATCGTCGTCGCCCCGATCAGCGAGCACAGCGCGACGACGTATCCCACCGACAGGTCGAGCGAGCGGCACAGGATCACCAGCGTCTGCCCGACGGCGACGAACCCGAGCAGGCTCGTCTGCGTGAGCATGTAGCTCACGTTGCCCTGCGCGAAGAGGTTGCCGCCGCGGACCGCCACGAGCACGCCGGCGACCACGAGGATGCCGGCCAGGGCAAGGTAGACGATCTCGGTGGACCCGACGTGCCGGCGGTGTGCGGTGCCGGCCGTCCTGCCGGCCGTCGCCCGGGTCGTCGCGCCGGCCGTCATGCCGCCCCCGTCGCCAGCGCCATGATGGTCTCCTCGGAGCTGCCGCCTGGCAGCTCCCCGGCGATCCGGCCGTCGCGCAGCACGAGGATGCGGTCGGCCATCGCCACCACCTCCGGCAGCTCGGACGAGATGAGCAGGACGGCGGTCCCCTCGGCGGTCAGCGTGCGCATGAGGTCGTAGACGGCGCGCTTGGCGCCGACGTCGATCCCGCGCGTCGGCTCGTCGAGCACGATCACCCGCGGCTCCGTCACCAGCCACTTGGCGAGCACCACCTTCTGCTGGTTGCCGCCGGACAGGTACTGCACCTCGGTGTCCTTGGCGGCCGCGACGGTGCTGGCGGGCACGGCAAGCGACCGCAGCACCTCGGTGATGCGCCGCGCCCGGCGGTCCGACTCACCGGGCAGGACGGCATCCAGCACGAGCCGCGCGTTCGCGAGGACCGACTGGCCGAGGGCCAGTCCCTCGGCCTTCCGGTCCTCGCTGACCAGCGCGAGGCGGTGCCGTACGCCCTGCCGCGGCGTGCGCACGCGGGCGGGTCGCCCGTCGACGGTCATGCTGCCGCGCGTGAACGGCGCGATGCCGAACACCCCCTGCGCGACCTCGGTGCGGCCGGACCCCTGCAGGCCCGCCAGTGCGACGATCTCGCCGGCGCGTACCTCGAGGTCCACGCCGTCGACCATCGAGTTGCCCGCGCCCGAGAGCGCCAGGCGCACCTCGCCGGGTCCCCCGCCAGATCCCTCGCTGGATCCCTCGCTGAATCCCTTGGTAGATCCCTCGGTGGACCGCGTGGCGGCGGGCTTGTCCGGGAAGAAGCCGGCGAAGTCGCGGCCCACCATGGTGCGCACGAGCCGGTCGGGGCCGACCTCGGCGGCCGGCGCGGTGAGCACGTGGTTGCCGTCCTTCAGGACGGTGATCGTGTCGGCCAGGTCGTAGATCTCCTGGAGCCGGTGCGAGACGTACAGGATCGCGACACCCCGGTCGCGCAGCCGCCGGACCAGGTCGTAGAGCAGCGCGACCTCCTGGTCGGCGAGCGCAGCCGTCGGCTCGTCCATGGAGATGATCCGGGCGTCGTACGAGACCGCCTTGACGATCTCGACGACCTGCTGCTGCGCCACGGACAGGGAGCCGACCCGGTTCCAGGACGTGATGCTCGTCAGCCCCAGGTCGTCGAGGAGGCGGGTCGTGTCGGCGTGCAGCCGGCGCCGGTCGACCGTGCCGCCGAACCCGCCGCCGAACAGGCCGCGCCTGACTGGCTCCCGGCCGAGGTAGACGTTCTCGGCGACCGACCGGTCCGGCAACAGGTTGAACTCCTGGAAGACCGTCGCGACACCGGCCCGCTGGGCGTCGAGCGGCGTCGGGAAGGAGACGGGCGAACCGTCGAGCTCGATGGTGCCGGCGTCCGGGCGGTGGACGCCTGCGACGATCTTCATCACCGTCGACTTGCCGGCGCCGTTCTCGCCCACGAGGGCGTGGACCTGCCCTGGATACAGGGTCAGGTCGATCTCCCGCAGCACCGAGGTGCCGAAGAACTCCTTGCCGACGCCGTGCAGGCGCAGCACCGGGCCGGGTGCATCCGGGCTTGCTCCCGGAGTCTCCTCCGGGGTGTCTTCCGGGCTGGATTCCAGACCGGTTTCCGGGTCGGGTCCTGGAGTGTGCGCGTCGTCATCGGCTCGCATATCCACCAATGTAGGGACCTTTTGGTCTATGTCAAGCAAAAGATGCTTGTCGTTTACGCGGCTTCTGTGACAGGCGGCGCATATGGGCTATCTTTTGCCGATACGCAGCCATAAGTTCACCCGGGAGGCGGTTGCCCATGCCGATCGACGATCCTCCGAGGGGCGTGCCGCTGTCCCTGGGCACCGGCCAGTTCTTCCAGCTGCTGCGCGACCGCGAACCCCGCACCCGCGCCGATCTGGTGGCCATCACGGGCCAGGCCCGGTCGACGATCACCTCGCGGATCGACGCGCTCATGAGCGCCGGGCTCATCGCCCCGGCAGGCATGGCAGGATCCACGGGAGGCAGACGGCCCGCGACGTTCGCCTTCCAGCCGGGCGCCCGGGTGGTCCTCGCGGTCGACCTCGGCGCGACGCACGCCCGGCTGGCCGTCACCGACCTCGCCTCAACGGTCCTCGCGGCGAGCGACGCCCCGCTCTCGATCGCGGCGGGGCCCGACGTCGTCCTGCCCTGGGTGGTGCGGGCCGGCCGCGACCTGCTCGCCGCCGCCGGCCGGGACACCGCCGACCTGGCCGCCATCGGCATCGGGCTGCCCGGCCCGGTGGAGCACTCGACGGGGCGGCCGATCAACCCGCCGATCATGCCCGGCTGGGACGACGTCGACGTCCCCGGCATCCTCGGCGCCGAGCTCGGGGTCGCGGTGCTGGTCGACAACGACGTCAACATCATGGCGCTCGGCGAGCACCGGACCGCCTGGTCCGATGTCTCCGACCTGCTGCTCGTCAAGGTCTCCACCGGCATCGGCGCCGGCATCATCGCCGACGGCGCCCTGCGCCGCGGCGCCCAGGGCGCGGCGGGCGACGTCGGGCACATGTCGGTCCCGGGCGCCGACCACGTGCCCTGCCGGTGCGGCAACACCGGCTGCCTCGAGGCGGTGGCGAGCGGCCAGGCGGTCGCGACGGCGCTCGCCGCCCAAGGGCTGGACGCCGCTGACAGCGCTGACGTCGTCGCGCTGGTCCGCTCCCGCGGCGCCGCGGCGAGCCAGGCGGTACGGCAGGCCGGCCGCGACATCGGTGGTGTGCTGGCCTCCTGCGTGAGCGTGCTCAACCCGTCGGTCATCGTGATCGGCGGCGTGGTGGCCGACGCAGGCGAGCACCTCATCGCGGGCATCCGCGAGGCCGTCTACCGCAGGTCCCTGCCGCTGGCCACGCAGCACCTGCGCATCGTCACCTCCCGTGCGCGCGAGGGCGCCGGCGTCCTGGGCGCGAGCGCCATGGCGGTGGACCACGCCCTGTCCCCGGCGGCGGTCGACGCCCTGACCGCCTGACGCTGCCCCGCCGAGCCCCCACCCATACGCTGGTGGGCACGGCATTCCTGCGCACGAGTGACCGGACCAGTCCCCCACCGCAAAGGATCCAGCACCAGTGACCAGCGACATCGACCCCCGCCAGCCCCTCACCCACCAGCCCCTCGACCCCACCTGGTGGCGGCAGGCGGCCGTCTACCAGATCTACCCGCGCAGCTTCGCGGACGCCAACGGCGACGGCATCGGCGACCTGCGCGGCATCATCTCCCGCGTGCCCTACCTCGAGAGGCTCGGCATCGACGCGGTCTGGCTCAGCCCGTTCTACCCGTCGGCGCTGGCCGACGGCGGGTACGACGTCGCGGACTACCGCGACGTCGACCCCAGGATCGGCACGCTCGACGAGTTCGACGAGATGGTCGCCGCGCTGCACGCGGCGGGCATCCGCGTGATCGTCGACATCGTGCCGAACCACTCCTCGGACCAGCACGTCTGGTTCCAGGAGGCGCTGGCCGCCGGTCCCGGCAGCCCGGAGCGCGCACGCTACGTCTTCCGGGACGGCCTCGGCCCGGACGGTTCCCAGCCCCCGGCCGACTGGGAGAGCATGTTCGGCGGGCTCGCGTGGACGCGCGTGCCCGACGGCCAGTGGTACCTGCACCTGTTCGCCAAGGAGCAGCCGGACTTCAACTGGGACAACGAAGAGGTCCGCGAGGACTTCCGCAGGACCCTGCGGTTCTGGTCGGACCGCGGCGTCGACGGGTTCCGCATCGACGTCGCGCACGCCCTGGCCAAGGAGCTCGGCGACTCGCTGCCCACGCAAGCCGAGATCGACGCCATCACGGAGCCCGGCGCGCACCCCCTCTGGGACCGCGACGAGGTGCACGAGGTCTACGCCGACTGGCGCAAGGTGTTCGACGAGTACACGCCGCCGCGCATCGCCGTGGCGGAGGCCTGGGTCACGACCCCGCGGCGCCCCCGGTACGCGAGCGCGGAGGGGCTGGGCCAGGCGTTCAACTTCGACCTGCTGGAGGCCGACTTCGACGCCGGGCAGTTCCGGACGATCATCGCCGACAACCTCGCGCTGTCCGCCGCGTCCGGATCCTCGACGACCTGGGTCTTCTCGAACCACGACGTCGTACGCCACGCCACCCGCTACGCGCTGCCCGCGCGCAACGGCAGCACGGCGAAGCAGGGCAGGGACTGGCTGCTCTCCGGCGGCACGGAACCCGTCGCCGACGTCGCCCTCGGCCTGCGCCGCGCCCGTGCCGCGACCCTGCTCATGCTGGGCCTGCCGGGCAGCGCCTACCTCTACCAGGGCGAGGAGCTCGGCCTGCCGGAGGTCGCCGACATCCCCGCGGCGGAGCGCCAGGACCCGACGTTCTTCCGCAGCCCCGGCGTCGACGTCGGGCGGGACGGCTGCCGCGTGCCGCTGCCGTGGACCCGCGAGGGCACGTCCTTCGGCTTCGGCGACGGCGGTGCGCACCTACCGCAGCCCCGGACCTTCGGCGAGCTGTCGGTCCAGGCCCAGGACGGCGCGCCCGGTTCGACGCTGGAGCTCTACCGCGCGGCGCTCGCGCTGCGCCGCGAGCTGCAGACCGACGAGACGCTCGAGTGGGTGCCCGGACGCGCCGACGTCCTGCACTTCACGCGCCCGAACGGCTGGCACGTCATGACCAACTTCGGCACGGACGCGGTGCCGCTGCCGGACGGCGAGGTGCTGCTCACGAGCGAGCCGCTGCCGGGCGGCGTGCTGCCCGGCGCGACGACGGCGTGGGTGCGCGCGGCGGTGTGACGCGCGGCCGGCCGGTCAGCCCGCGGTGTCCGGGGACACCGGGGCGCCGGTCGGCGTCGTCGTGGGCGACACGGTAGGGCTCGGCGACGGGTCGGGAGTCGGCTCGACGGACGCCGTGGGTGTGGGCTTCGGGGTCGGCTCCTGCGTCGGACCGGTGGTCGGGTCCGACGTCGGAGTCGGCGGGCTGCCGGTCGGCGTCGTCGTGCCCCCGCCGCCCGGACCGGTACCGCCTCCCGCGCCTGGACCTGCACCGGCGTCGCCGCCGGAGCCGCCGGCGCTCGTGCCGTCGCCCGGCATGCCTTCGCCACCCTGGTCGGGCCCGTCGGGCTGGTCGCCCGACGGCACCGTCCCGTCCCCCAGGAGGTTCGCGTCCGCGCCGTCCGCGCCGTCCTCGCGGGGTTCGCCCGCCTCGGCGTCGTCCGCACCGCGGGGGCCTGTCTCCGCACCCTCGCCGGCGCCTGCGTCCTGGGTCCCGTCGGCGGGGACGAGCGGCAGGTCGAGGGCCGTGCGCTCGACGGGACCGGTGGTCTCGTCGGCGGGGCGGTCCGTCCACAGCATCGTCAGGCCACCGATGCCCAGCGCGAAGGCCGCGAGCACCCCGCAGCCGACCGCGACCATGGTCAGCCTGCGCAGGGCGGTGCCGGACGGTGAAGGCGATGTGGCCGGCTCGGCCGGTGGCGGGATCGGCACGGGTGGTGGGGCCGCTACGGGTGGTCCGGCTGGTGGGGCCGGTACGGCTGGTTGGGGTGGTGCCGGCTGGGCCAGGAGTCGGTGCGCGGCGACATCGGCCTCCGATGCGTGCGGCACACCGCCGTCCGGCGGCCCGGGCAGCGCAACCAGGTCCCAGGCCGGCCCGCTCACCGAACCTGGGGCGAGCTTGCCGAGCTGCGCTGTCTCGAGCTGCTCGAGGTGCCGTGTCGGCCGCGGGTTCTCCCTCACGCGGGAACGATAGCGCCCAGGGGTGAAATGTCGGAATCTTGGCTGAGCTCCTGTGGGACGATCCGCCGGTGGCGACGACATGGCGGTCCGGACTTGAGCTGTGGCTGGACGACCTGGAGGGGTACGAAGGCCCGACACCCGAGACAAGCCATCCGTCGTTCGCCGCGGTGGCGCCCGAGCAGTTCTACGACAAGGGTGACGAGTTCGCGCCGTTCGGCAATGACTCAGGGTCCGACATGCTGGGTGACGTGCAGGACTGGTATCGCAACGGAATGACCGACGCCGACCTGCCGCGACTCGTGATCGGCTCCCTCGGCGACTGGGACACCGAGGGAATCACGGACGGACTGTGGGCAGGCGACTCGGACTTTATCGACGACTGGTTCGCCGCGTGGGGGGACTCGATCGCCGCTCATCACGTGTATCACGAGACGAACAGGGTGATCGCGGCGGCAGTCGGGCAGTTCAAGGTCCGCGGCCTGCTGAACCCGATCATGCGGAGGGCTGGTCTGTTCGCGCTGGCCGTCAAGCAGGGCAGTCTCGACGACAGCGAGGTGCGGTACCCGCACTGGGAACACGCTGCCAGAGCCCGCGCCGGCGCCGAGGCCGTGCGACAGGTCCTGGTCGCCGCCCCTGTGGTGAGCTAGCTCTCGCAACGGGGTGAACCCCTGCCCGACGAGGCGCACTTCGGCTGAGGCCGAGCGCGCATCATCCCGGGGCCTGCAGGTCCGCAACCGCCAAGGATGAGGACCTACCGCCGGAGTCGGTCTGGCACCGTGCATGCGCGACGTCAGGCACAGCGCGACGACGACCATGCCGAAGCCGGACATCTCGCCGTATGACCCGGTGTCGCGCAGCCAGGCGAGCGCCATCGGGGACAGGGACGACCCCTTTCTCCAGGTCGATCCTCGCAAGGCTCTTGGTGAGCACGCGCCCCGACCGCTGATGGTTCTCAAGCCGGCCGTCGTGGCATCTGCATAGCGCTCTGAAGAGTTATCCACAGATTTGGAATCTGGCCAGCAGAACGTACGAGTGTTCGAGATAATAGATGCAGTGAAGGAGTGAGAGCTAGAGGCGAGCGATCAGAACGGGCGGGGGGTGGGCATCGTGGAGCAGACGACGAACAACGCTCCCGATGGCCTGCCTGCTGTGGTCTCGATCGAGGACGTGCTGGCCCGGATCGAGAACGAGATAGATGACCTCACCGCCCGGACCACTCCGGAGGCCCTGACCGGGTGGGATGCCCCGAGCATCAGTCGCCTGGCCGACGCACACACCCGCATCCGCCGGATCACCGGCCGTCTGGACGGGGTCCGGTACACGCTGCTGCCCCGGATTGAGAACGAGGGTTCCTGGCGCTCCGGTGGCACGGCCCGTGCGTTCACGACCTGGCTCCGGTTGCGCGAAGGTGTGTCCGCGTCGACGGCGGGTAAGGACATGACGATCGCGCGCCGTCTGGCGACCGCGCTGCCGGTGACGCGGGAGCGCCTGGTCGCCGGAACCCTGGGCGCGGACCACGCGAGGGTGATGACGGAGGTTGCGCCCACGAGCGAGACGCGTACGGATGCGTTGGCGTGGTTGATCGACACCCGTACGGGTCACACCACGACCCCGGAGGAGTTCGTGCAGAGCGTGGCGGTCGACTTCCCCGACCCCGTAGACGACCCCGACGGCACCCACACCCGAGAACTAGTCACCCAGGTGTTGGAGGACGCGGTCACGGACGGCACC
>NZ_JBHXBG010000129.1:0-16397 GCF_042726755.1 Promicromonospora sp. NPDC060271
CTCTGAGATCGGTCGGTTGATTGACCGATCTCAGAGCAACCGACCGAACTCGAACAGCGGCGGGGGCAAGTGACCGATCTCGCGACAGCTCAGCCTTGCGCCGCTCACCCCTGTTCCCCTCGGGCGCACTGTGCCGCTCTGACGCCCGAGGCCAGCGCCGTTCCGGCAACCGTGCCCATGAGCGCGAACTGAGTCCCGTTCAAGAGGACCTAGGCGACCATAATCCCCGGGGTTCTGGCACCCCCGCGCCTGTTGAAGCAAAGTCAGCCCGGCCCCCTCAGACCCACCGCGCGACCTCCAGACGCAGGACACTAGCTCTCGGCTAGCGCCTCGAGCAGGCGCTGAGGGTCATCGGTGCCCGCGAGGCATTCGGTGGCGAGCACCCGCCTGAAGACCTGCATCCGCGCGGGCACCGGGCGCGTGAAAGTGAGCAGCACCAGCGGCGACGTCGGCGACCTGACGAGGCTCAGGCGACCGGTCTCGTCGTCGAAGCCGACGCCGGGTTCCGCGGGCTTGATCGCCGTCGGCGTGTGGCTGCCCGCCTGGGCGACGTCGCCGGGCCGCACCACGACGGAGCCGAGCAGGCCGAGGCGGAGGTGGGCCACGCCCTCGTCGGACACCGTGTGCGCGGACCAGAGCGGTGACACGAACACGACGAGCAGGGCGAGCGTCGCGGCCCCGACGACGACGTCGAGCGCCACGGCGACCGGGCCGGGCAGGAGGGCGTTCCCGATCAGGTGCAGGACCAGGGCCTCGATGAAGCCGAGCACGACGAGTCCCGCCGACCACGCCCACCACACGCGCCGTGCGCCCAGCCCTATCCTCATGGCGACATTGTCGCGCGGGCGCCGGTACGCGCGGGCGCCGGTGCGACGGCCCCAGCCGGCCAGTCCTCAGCCGACGACCTCCCGGCCCACCGCCCGCAGCGCGTCCAGCACCGTCCGGACCGCCAGCCGTTCGGCCCGGTCCGGACGCAGGATCGCGACGATCCACCGCGCGGCGTCCATCCCGTGCACCGGCCGCAGGACTATCCCGGCGCCGGGCGTCGTGCTGTACCGGGGGAGCACCGCCACGCGGTCGCCCGACGACGCGACGAGCGCCTCGACCAGCCGGTTGTCGCGGAGCCGCTGGACCACCCGGACGGGAGCACCGGTCACGGTCTCGACGGCGATGCGCAGGTCGTCGAACGGGTAGCCGAGCGGCACCCCGTACCACTCGTGGAGCACCAGGTCCTGCGCCGTGACCCGCGCCCTGGTCGCCAGCACATGATCGGCTCGCATGGCGATGTCGAGCGGTTCGCGGAGCAGCGCCGCGGTGACCAGGTGCTCCGCCCCGGTGGGCACGGGCCCGGTAAAGCTGTGGCCGACGACGATGTCGTGGTCGGCCACCATCCCCGGATACTCCGACTCGGCGATGTCGACGTCGGTGCACTCGACACGGACCGCCGTGTCCGCGAGCCGGCTCAGGACCTCGGGCAGGAGGACCGCCGCCGCGCTCGGCAGCGCCGCCAGGCGTACGGTGCCGGACGCCGAGCCCAGGTACGCATCCCATCGGGCCTGCACCTGGGCGATCGTGCGCGCGAGGTCGCGACCGCCGTCGGCCAGGAGCCTGCCCGCCTCGGTGAGCCGCACGCCCCGGCCGTGCGGTTCCACCAGCGGGATCCCGCCCAGCTCGCGCTGCGCCGTGCGGAGCTGCTGCGACACGGCCGACGGCGTCCGATGGGTCGCCTCCGCGACCGCCGTCACGGAGTGCCGGTCGGCGAGCTCACGGAGCAGGTCGAGGTGACGAGGATCCATGCGGGTCAGGTCGTGACCGCGGCGCCGGGGCGGTGCATCGTCGAAGGCAGCATCCATGAAGGCAACCTACAAGGACCTGTAGCAACTTTCGCTTGTCCTTCAGAACCGTCGCCGCACACACTCGGGCCATGCCCATCTCGCACCGCCTGCTCGCCGTGTCCGTCGCGGTTATGTGGGGCCTCAACTTCATCGCGATCGACGCCTCGCTCGGTCAGTTCCCGCCGTTCCTGCTCGTGGCGCTCCGGTTCGCGATCATCGCCGTCCCGACCCTGCTCCTCGTGCCGCGTCCGCAGGTGCCCGTGCGCTGGCTGCTCGGGTACGGCATCGGCTTCGGCACGCTGCAGTTCCTGTTCCTGTACTGGGGCATGGCCGTCGGCATGCCGACGGGGTTGGCGTCGCTGGTGCTGCAGTCGTCCGCGCCGTTCACCGTGCTGCTCGGCGCGGTCGCGTTCCGGGACCGGGTGTCCGCGCGGCAGCTCGTCGGGCTGGGTGTGGCGACGCTGGGGCTGGCGGTGGTGGGCTGGTCCCAGGCGCAGGCCGCGGCGTTCGCGCCGTTCCTGCTCGTGCTGGCCGGCGGGTTCGGCTGGGCGATCGGCAACGTGTCCAACGCGCGGGCCAGGGCGGCGAACCCGCTGCACCTCACGCTGTGGATGTCGGTGGTGCCACCGGTGCCGATGCTCGCGCTGTCCCTGGCGGTGGAGGGCCCGGACGCGATCGCCGCGGCGTTCGTCCCCGGACCGTACATGGTCCCGGCGCTGGTCGGGCTGGCCTACACGGTGCTGATCGGCACGCTGGTCGGATCCGGGATCTGGACGTGGCTGATGGCCCGGCACCCCGCCGGCGTCGTCGCGCCGTTCTCGATGCTGGTCCCCGTGGTGGGGCTCAGCGCATCGGCGGTGCTGCTGGGCGAGCGCATCGAGGTCGTGACCGCGCTCGGCGCGGCACTCGTGATCGGGGGCGTGCTCTGGGGTGCGGTACGCACGGCGACCGTTCCCCGTCCGGGACGGGCTCAGGTGGCCGGCCCGTCGGCGTCCTCCAGCTCCTCCGGGTCGGGCAGCCCGGACAGGAACCGGAACGACACGAGCGCGACCAGCGTCGCGATGCCGCCCGCGATCAGGAACGGCGCGCGCAGGTCGATCCGGCCGAGCAGCCCGCCCAGCAGCGAGCCCAGCGGCATCGTGCCCCAGAGCAGCGTGCGCCACGTGCCGTGGACCCGGCCTAGCAGGCGGCTCGGGATAGCGGCCTGGCGCAGCGACATGACGAGGATGTTCCACGCCGTCGTGCCGCCTGCCGACAGGAAGTAGCCGAACGCGACGACGCCGAGCACGGGGACTGCGCCCATCAGGACGAGCGCCGCGAGCGAGAGGGTCTGCGCGACGGCCATCACCGGTCCTGTCCCGAACCGCTCCTTGAGCCGGCTGGCGATCGACGCCGCTCCGAGCGAGCCGACGGCGCCGGCCAGGATGAAAGCCCCGTACCACGCCTCCGGCAGGCCGAGCCGGTTCAGCACGTAGAGCACCATCGTGGCCGTGGCTGCCGAGAAGCACAGGCCGATCACCACGCTGATCAGCCAGAGCCTGCGGAGCATCGGGTTGCCGATGATGTACCGGAAGCCGTCGGTGAACTGCCGGTACCAGGCGACGTGCGGCACCCCGTCCGGGTCGGTGCGGTGGCTGCCCGCCGCGGCGAGCGGCAGGAACACCGCCATGACGCTCGCCACCGCGTAGGTCAGCACGTTGATCCCGAGCGGCACCACCACGGAGACCGCGAACAGCGCCGAGGTGAGCGGGCCGGACAGGAACCGCTCGACGACGATCTCGCCGGCCTCGACCCGCGAGTTGGCGCGGGGCAGGTCCTGCTTGGCGGCGATCGACGGCAGGACGGCGCGGAGCGCGCCGTCGTAGACGGTCTCGAACGCCCCGTACGCGAACACGACCCCGTAGAGCCACCAGATCGTGAGCTGGTCCGTGGCGAAGAGCGCCAGCATGAGGGCGGCGAGCAGCGTCCGGACGCCGTTGGCGATCGTCATGGCGCGCCGCCGGTCGATCCGGTCCAGCACGATCCCGGCGGGGATCGAGAAGATCAGCCACGGCAGCATCGCCACGGCCGCGATCCCGGAGACGAGCAGCGGGTCGTCGGTCAGCCGTGCCGCCAGCAGGGGAGCCGCAACCCTGGCGATGCCGTCCCCGAGGCTGGAGCTGACGTTCGCGACGACCACGTTCCTGAGCGCCCGGCCGAGCGGCTGCCTGTTTCCCACGGCGCGAGCCTATGGGGCGACGGGCCGGCTCCCGGCACCTCGCCCGGCCGACGGCGTGCCGTCCGGCGGTTCCTCCGCGAGGCGGGCAGCGATCGTGCCCGTGATCTCCGCCAGGGCGTCGAGCTGCTCGGGCGTGAGCGCGTCGATGACCAGCCGCCGTGCCGTCGCGATGTGCCCGGGGACCGAGCGGATCAGCTCGCGCCGGCCGTCGCTCGTCAGCCCGACGTTCGTGGCGCGGCGGTCCTCGGGGCAGGGGGCGCGGGTGATGAGCCCGCGCTTCTCCAGACGCCCGCACACGTGGGACAGCCGCGGCAGGGTGGAGACGGTCGCCTCGGCGAGCGCCGTCATCCGCATCGTCGGCCCGTCGCTGAGCTGGAGCCTGGAGAGCACGACGAACTCGAAGTGCGTCAGCCCGGAGTCGCGCTGGAGCTGCCGGTCCAGCGCGGCCGGCAGGAGGCTGAACACGGTGGTCAGGCCGAGCCAGGCCGCCGACTCCTGCTCGTTCATCCGGGGTACGCGTCGCTTCACGTGCCCAGTCTACCGTTTGGTTGACGCTACAAGTAATTGGTGCAACACTCGGAGTGTTGGTTGTAGGAACAACTATTTTGGGAGCGCACATGACCACGGTCACCGTCATCGGGGCAGGAAACTTCGGCAGCGTCGTCGCGGGCATCGCGGCGAAGGGTGGGACCGGCATCCAGGTGCTCGCCCGCGACGTCGAGAAGGCGCGCGCGGTCGCCGGCCCGCTGGGCGGCACGGCCGGCGCCGTCGGCGACGAGGTGACCGGCGACGTCGTCGTGCTGGCCGTGCCGTACGGCGCCGTCGCGGACCTCGTCAAGGTCTACCCGACCGCGTTCGACGGCAAGGTCCTCGTCGACGTCACCAACCCCGTCGACCTCAGCACCTTCGACGACCTCGTCGTCCCCGCCGACTCCTCGGCGGCGAGGCTGCTGCAGGACGCCGTCCCCGGCGCGAAGGTCGTCAAGGCGTTCAACACGAACTTCGGCGGCACGCTCGCGAGCGGCGAGACCGGCTCCGTGCCGACGACGGTGCTCGTCGCAGGCGACGACGCGGACGCCAAGCAGACCCTCGTCGAGCTGGTCACCGCAGCCGGGCTGCGCGGGCTGGACGCCGGCTCGCTCAAGCGGGCCAGGGAGCTGGAGGCCGTCGGCCTGCTGCAGATGACCCTCGCGGGCGCCGAGAAGATCTCCTGGGGCGGCGGCCTCGCGGTGATCTCATGAGCGCGCCGAACATGATCGTCCCCGCGTGGCGGCAGGGCAGTGTCGCCACCGCGGGGGCGGCGCCCGACGGCACCCGGATGGACACGGTGGAGCTGCTCGTGCGCGACCTCGACGTGATGACCGCGTACTACCAGGACGCGGTGACCCTCGACGTCCTCGACCAGTCGGGCGCGAACGCGACGCTGGGCCGGGGCGGCGTGCCGATCATGGTGCTCCGCCAGGAGAAGGACCTGCCGGGCGCGGACCCGCGCGGTGCCGGGCTCTATCACACGGCGATCGTCTTCGAGGACGAGCGGCGTCTTGCCGCGTCGCTCGCCTCGATGGCGCAGCGCGTGCCGGAGACGTACACCGGCAGCGCCGACCACCTGGTCAGCGAGGCGTTCTACTTCACCGACCCCGAGGGCAACGGCGTCGAGCTGTACCGCGACCGCCCCCGCGATCAGTGGACGGTCCGCCCGGACGGGACCGTGGCCATGGCCAGCGAGTACCTCGACCCGAACCAGTTCCTGCGCCGCTGGCACGACCCGGACGCGGCCGACGCCGGTCCGTCCGCCGCCATCGGGCACGTGCACCTGCAGGTGGGCGACCTCGTGTCCGCGCGCCGGTTCTACGTCGACACGCTCGGGTTCGACGTCACCGCGCAGCTCGGGGACTCCGCCCTGTTCGTCTCGGCAGGCGGCTACCACCACCACATCGGCATGAACACGTGGCGCAGCGCGGGAGCGGCGCCGCGGGCCTCGACGCTCGGCCTCGGCGACGTCCGGATCCTCGTGCCCACCCGGTCCGACGTCGAGGCCCTCGCCGACCGCCTCCGGTTCCACGGCATCCCGACGTCCGACGACGGCGCGACGCTCCGGTTCGCGGACCCGTGGAACACGCGGCTCGCCGTGTCGCCGGAGGCCGAGGACTGACCAGCGGACCGATGGGCGGGCTGATCAGCGGGCCGGTCGGCAGGGCGCGGTCGTAGCCTGGTCGTATGCCGCGCGATCCGAACATCCCCGACGCGTTCGACGTCTACACCGTCGTGGTGCTGCGGCGTCCGCCGGACGCGCCGGAGCTGTCGGACGAGGAGCTGGACGCGCTCCAGGCGCGCCACCTCGCCTACCGCGCCGACCTGGCCCGGCGGGGCACCATCGTCGCGAACGGACCGTTCGACGCGCAGAGCGACGAGTCCTACCGCGGCATGTCGGTCTTCGCGTGCGACGCCGCCGAGGCCGCGCGACTCTCCGACGCCGACCCGTCGGTCCAGGCGGGCCGGCTCACCTACGACGTCATGGAGTGGTGGGTGGGCGCGGGCTCGCTCACCTTCCCGCACGCCGACGGCCCGGTGGGAGACCGCCGCTCGATGCCCGACGACTTCTGAGTCCGGTCCAACAGGCCGTGGCGTGCCAGAACCACCGGTCTTGTGGTCGCCTTTGGCCTGTTGAACGGGGGTCAGTCCTGGCCCCTGCCAGGCGCCGACGCGGGTGAGGGCCCGGCCGGTCGCGGCCACAGCGCGCTGCGCCGGTCGAGCTCGGCGGCCAGGCTCTCGAACGCCGCCCGGACACGCTCCTCGTCGTCGGTGACCAGGAGGTCGACGAGCAGCCCGCGCAGCGTCGAGAGCAGCGCCGTCGCCAGTGTGGCGGCCTCCGGTTCCGGGCAGCCGTGCCGCACCAGGCCGGCGGCCAGCAGGGCCGTCCGCTGCTGGATCGACCGCGCCACCGCGTCGCGCAGCTTCGGGTTGTCGTGCATGGCGTGCCCGGTGATCGCGGTGAACAGCCGAAGGTAGCGGCGCCCCTTGTCCGACGTCGCCCGCCGCCAGATGGTCTCCAGCGGTTCCGGGTCGTCGTCGGCCAGGTCGGGCAGCGCGAGCGTCTGGGCGAGGACCAGGTCGACGATCGCGGCGACCAGGTCGTCCTTCGTCGAGAAGTGGTGCACCAGCGTCGCGTGGCTGACGCCGACCGTCTGGGCCACCTTGCGCAGCGACAGGCCGGCCAGGCCGTGGTCGAGGGCGTGCTCGGTCGCGGCACGCAGGACCTCCCCACGGCGATGTTCGAAGCGCAGCTTGCGGCCGTCCACGTGCTCGTTCACGCTCCGACCCTAGTCAACGACCGCCGTGCATCAATCTCCAGAATGTCTTGACCGAGTGGTAGAGCTACTTTATCGTCGGTCCGGTCAGCTGTTGTCTCACCGATCTCGAAGGGGCGATTCATGAGGCATCTGATCCGCAAGGGTGGTGCGGCGCTCGTGGCAGGGCTGCTGCTCGCCGGCACCGCCGTCGCGGGCCTGCCGGTCGCGCACGCCGCCGACAACCCGTACGAACGTGGTCCCGATCCGACCGTGTCGAGCATCGAGGCTCGCCGCGGTCCGTTCGCCGTCGCCGACGTGAGCGTCTCGCGTCTGGCTGTCACCGGTTTCGGTGGCGGCACCATCTACTACCCGACCAGCACCGCCGAGGGCACGTTCGGAGCGGTGGCGGTCGCACCCGGCTACACGGCCAGCCAGTCGAGCATGGCCTGGCTCGGCCCGCGGCTCGCGTCGCAGGGGTTCGTCGTCTTCACCATCGACACGAACACCACCTCGGACCAGCCGTCCTCGCGTGGGGACCAGCTCCTGCGGGCGCTGGACTACCTGACGTCGCGCAGCGTGGTCAGCGGCCGGATCGACGCCGGCCGGCTGGCCGTCATGGGCCACTCGATGGGCGGCGGGGGTTCGCTCGAGGCGGCAAAGGACCGGCCGTCGCTGCAGGCCGCGATCCCGCTCACGCCGTGGAACACCGACAAGACGTGGCCGGAGGTCAGCACGCCGACCCTGATCGTCGGCGCGGAGAACGACTCGATCGCTTCCGTCCGCTCGCACGCGGAGCCCTTCTACCAGTCCCTCCCCGGCGACGCCGACAAGGCGTACCTGGAGCTGCGCGGCGCCAGCCACTTCGCGCCGAACACGGACAACACGACCATCGCCAGGTACAGCATCTCCTGGCTCAAGCGCTTCGTCGACGACGACCTGCGCTACGACCAGTTCCTGTGCCCCGCACCGTCCACGAGCCTCACGATCAGCGAGTACCGCAGCACCTGCCCGTACTAGGGCAGGGTTCTGGAATGGTGCCTGCGAACCTGACTCGGCGTACCGGGTACGTCGAGTCAGGTCCGTGGTCCGACCGGCGCGCTGACTGGCGGTACCCGGTACGCCGAGTCAGTCGGCTGGGATCGGCTGCCACCGACCAATTCCGAAACACGCCGTTCGACGGGCTCGGCCGGCGGGGGCCCGAGGCCGCGAAGAGGGCTATGCCGGCCTCGGGAGCGTGAGGATCTCCGCCCCGTCCTCGGTGATCGCGATGGTGTGCTCGCTGTGCGCCGTCCGGCAGCCGGTCGCGCTGCGGAGGGTCCAGCCGTCGGCGTCGGTGACCAGCTCGTCGGTGTCCGACATGACCCACGGCTCCAGCGCGAGCAGCAGGCCGGGCCGCAGCTTGTACCCGCGGCCGGGCCGCCCCGTGTTCGGGATGTGCGGGTCCTGGTGCATGGTCGATCCGATGCCGTGCCCGCCGAACTCGACGTTGATCGGGTACCCGGCCGCGCTGAGCACCGTGCCGATGGCGTGGGAGATGTCACCGATGCGGCCTCCGGGGCGCGCTACGGCTATCCCTGCCCGCAGCGCGCGTTCGGTCGTCTCGATCATGGCGACACTCTCGGCGGGCCTGGTGTCGCCGACGACGAAGCTGATGGCCGAGTCCGCGGCGATGCCGTCGAGCGAGACGGCGAGGTCGAGGGTCAGCAGGTCGCCGTCGGCGAGCCGGTAGTCGTGCGGCATCCCGTGGAGGACGGCGTCGTTGACGGCCGTGCAGATGTAGTGGCCGAAGGGTCCGCGCCCGAACGACGGCGCGTAGTCGACGTAGCAGGACTGCGCACCGGCGTCGACGATCATCGCCTCGGTCCACCGGTCGACGTCCAGCAGGTTCGTGCCGACCACGCACCGCTCGCGCAGCGTCTGCAGGATGGTGCCGACCAGGGCGCCAGCCCCTCTCGCTCGGACCAGCTCGGCGGGGTTCAAGATCTCGATCACGTGGTGCCCTTCGCGCGCTTCCAATAACTATCCCGGCCATACTATCCCGGGCTTGCAATACCGGCCTTGAAATACCGGTACTAGGATCGGAGGCATGGTCAGGTTGCCGCTCACACCCGCTGAGGTCGAGCGTGGACAGCGTCTCGGCGCTCTGCTGCGCCGCGCGAGGGGCGAGCGTTCGATGCTCGAGGTAGCGCTCGACGCCCGCGTCTCGCCCGAGACCCTGCGGAAGATCGAGTCGGGTCGGGTCGCCACGCCCGCCTTCCCGACGGTCGCGGCGATCGCGGAGGTCCTCGGGCTCTCCCTCGACGCGGTCTGGGCAGAGATGAACCCGGCCGACGACGGCGTCGGTTCCGTCCGGGCCGGCCGTAACGCGCGGGAGTGGCTGGCGTCGTAGGAGGACGACGGACTACGAGGATCACGTGGTCCGCACCCACCGGGCCCCGCGGCAAGGTCGAGATGCCAGAACTCGACCGAGCCGAGGAGGCCCACCATGCCTTACATCACCGCCGACGACGGCGCCCAGATCTTCTACAAGGACTGGGGCACCGGCGGCACCCCCGTCCTGCTCAGCCACGGCTGGCCGCTGAACTCCGACGCGTGGGAGGCCGCCGCGCTGTTCCTCGCCGAGCACGGCCACCGCGCCATCGCCCACGACCGGCGCGGTCACGGCCGTTCGAGCCAGACCTGGGGCGGCAACGAGATGGACACCTACGCCGACGACCTCGCCTGCCTGATCGACGCCCTCGACCTGCGCGACCTGACCCTGGTGGGCCACTCGACCGGCGGCGGCGAGATCGTCAGGTACATCGGCCGGCACGGCAGCGCTCGCGTAGCCAGGCTCGTGCTGGTCTCCGCGGTCCCGCCCCTGATGCTGCAGACCGACGACAACCCTGAAGGGCTGCCGATCGAGGTGTTCGACGGGATCCGTGCGGGCGAGAAGGCCGACCGGTCCCAGCTCTACCGCGACCTGGCCGACGGCCCGTTCTTCGGCCACAACCGGCGGCACGACGTCGACCAGGGTTTCCGGGACGCGTTCTGGCTGCAGGGCCTCGCCTCCGGTCATCGCGGCGCCTACGAGTGCATCGCCGCGTTCTCCGCGACCGACTTCCGGCCCGACCTGGCAAAGGTCGACGTCCCGACCCTGGTCATCCACGGCGACGACGACCAGATCGTGCCGTTCGACGTCGGCGGAAAGCGGTCCGCCGCGATGGTCGACGGCGCGACCCTGGCCGTCTACGAGGGCAGCAGCCACGCGCTGCCCGACACCGACCGCGACCGCCTCCACGCCGACCTCCTGGCGTTCATCGACGCCTGACCGGCGTCGATCTCCCACCGCCGGAGCCGTTCGGCGCCGGACCCTCTCACCGAAGGAGCACCACCATGAGTGCAGCGCAGCCAGATACCGTCGTCCTGGTCCACGGACTGTGGATGACGCCGCGTAGCTGGGAAGGCTGGATCGCCCACTACGAGGCCAAGGGTCTCCGGGTCCTGGCCCCGGGCTACCCGGGGTTCGAGATCGAGGTCGAGGCCCTGCGGGAGAACCCCGAGATCATCGCCGACCTGACCGTCCCCGAGACCGTGGACCACCTCGCCGGCATCATCGAGGCGCTGGACAGCCCGCCGATCATTATGGGGCACTCGTTCGGCGGCACGCTGACCCAGCTCCTGCTCGCCCGCGGCCTCGGTGCCGCGGCCGTCGTGGTCGACTCCGCGCCGACCGAGGGCGTCCGGGTCAACCCGCTGTCCCAGGCGAGGTCACTCTTCCCGGCGCTGAAGAACCCCGCCAACCGGCACCGTGCGGTCGGGTTCACGCCCGAGGAGTTCCACTACGCGTTCACCAACACCCTCTCGGCTGAGGAGTCCCGGAAGGTCTGGGAACGGTACGCGATCCCGGCACCGGGCAACTGGGTCTGGGAGTACGGCCTGTTTGCCAACTTCAAGCCGGGACCCCAGGAGACGTGGGTGGACTACGCCGCCGACCGGGCCCCGCTGCTGTTCATCGGCGGCAGCGAGGACCACATCATGCCGACGTCGGTGAACAAGTCCAACGCCAAGCACTACGACAAGTCGCCCGCGATCACCGAGTACTACGAGTTCGAGGGCCGCGACCACTGGACCTGCGCCGCCCCAGGCTGGGAGGCCGTCGCCGACCACGCCCTCGCCTGGGCGCTGGCGCACGCGACGGCGAGCGATCCCGCCGTCTGACCTACGCCGAGGCGAGGCCGAGCCGGCCGTGCTCCACGGCCGGCTCGGTCCAGCTCAGTCCACCAGCGCGCCGCCGGTCAGGTTGACCACCGTCCCGGTCATGGCTCCGGTGCGGTCCGAGGCCAGGAAGGCCGCGGTCTCCGCGACGTCGGCGAGCGTCGGCAGCCGCTTGAGCAGCGTCCCGTGCTGCATGGCGTCGTCCAGCATCTCTTGGATCGACTGACCGGCTGCCTCGGCGGACGGCGCGAAGACGTCCTTGGTGAAGGAGCCTGCGGCAACCGCGTCGACGACGGCGTGCGGACGGATGTCGATGACGCGGACGTTGCGGGGAGCCAGCTCAGCGGCCAGCAGCCGCGAGAACGCCTCCTTGCCGGCCGAGCTCACGCCGTGGCCGAGGATGCCCTCGACCGCCAGCTTCGCACCGGGCTCCGACAGGTTCAGGATGACGCCGGGGCGCTCGCCGCCCATGTGCCGCGCCACGGCCTTGGTCGTGATGAAGAGCGTCCGCAGGGACCCGTCGATCGGCCGCATGAACTCCTCCAGCGAGAGGTCCGCGAGCGGCGTCCCCTGGACATGCATGACGCCGACGGCATTGAGCGCGACGTCGATGTGGCCGGCCGCCGCGGCGACGGCGTCGGCGTGGCGCTCGACCGCCTCCGGGTCCGCGGCATCCACCAGCGCCGTCTCGACCACTCCGCCCGCTGCGGTGATGTCGCGCGCCACCGCGTCGAGCTTCGCCTGCGTCCGTCCGGCGATGAACACCCGCGCACCCTCCCGGGCGAAGACCCGCGCGACGGCGCCGCCGATGGCGCCTCCGCCGCCGTAGATCACTGCGTTCTTGTTCTCCAGCAGCATTCCGCTCATGGCTGTACTCCAGGGGTTCGGTGGTGTGGCCGGTCCAGGTACGACGGCGGGTGGCGGGGAAACTCATCGCGCGGCTTCCGGCGGCCGGGCCGGGGCCCGCACACGCCGCGCGAGCGACCAGCCCTTTTTGCCGCATACGTTCCACCGTTATGGAACCGTGATTTCCAGTGCTTGACCGGACGGAGGCATGCGCCTACCCTCATGTTCACGTTAACTTGTTATCGTTAACATGCGGGCAACGATGCCCAGCGGCCTTCAACGGAGAGTGGCGCATGACAGAGATTCCGGTCGACGAACCGGCTGAACGGCGATGGCCATGGCAGTCGCGCTGACGGGGCCGGTCGTCCGGTCCGAGACAACGACCGTGCCGGTGAAGAAGCCGAAGGCGCTGCTGAGAAGCATCGCCCGCAACAAGGTGCTGCTCCTCATGTGCCTTCCGGCGATCGTGTTCTTCATCGTCTTCAGCTACGGTCCGCTCCCTGGCGTGTGGATCGCCTTCACGAGCTTCAACTACCGGGACGGGATCTTCGGCAGCGAGTTCGTGGGGATGCGGAACTTCGAGTTCCTCATCCAGTCCGGGCAGCTGTGGCAGCTCACGAGGAACACGCTGCTCTACAACCTGGCCTTCATCGTCCTGGGCAACATCCTGCAGATCGCGCTCGCGATCATGCTGAACGAGATCAGGTCGAAGTACTTCAAGAAGATCAGCCAGGCGGTCATGTTCCTGCCGTACTTCATCTCGGTGGTCCTGGTCGGCGTCATCGCGTTCAACCTGCTCAACTTCGACACCGGCGCGGTCAACGCGCTGATCGAGCAGACGGGCGGCGACCCGATCAAGATCTACAGCACGGCGGGCCTGTGGCCGATCATCATCATCCTGTTCCAGCTCTGGCAGAGCACCGGGTACGGATCGATCGTCTACTTCGCGGCGATCATGAGCATCGACAACTCGTTGTTCGAGGCCGCGGCCATCGACGGCGCCTCGGCCTGGCAGCGCATCCGGTACATCATCCTGCCGAGCCTGAAACCCACCTTCATCATCCTTCTGCTGTTCTCGCTCGGCGGGATCATGCACGGCAACTTCGGGCTGTTCTGGAACCTGGTGGGCAACAACGCCGCGCTGTTCTCGACCACCGACATCATCGAGACGTCCGTCTACCGCATGATCCTCTCGCAGAACAACTTCACCTCGTCGACGGCCGTGGGGCTCTACCAGTCCCTGTTCGGGTTCGCCCTCGTGATGCTCGCCAACTGGATCGTCCGAAGGATCAACAAGGACTATGCGCTGTTCTGACCTGCGCCGTTCAGGCCTGCACTGTTCTGACAGAAAGGGGGCGTGATGAGTCACGTCGTCGCGGTGAAGCGGCCGAGGAAGGTCAGGCTCGACAAGAGCGACTACCTGCTGCGGGGTATCTCCTACTTCACGGTCACGCTCTTCACCTTGTTCTGTGCGCTGCCCTTCATCATGATCGTCTCCGCCTCCTTCTCCAGCGAGGGCGCGATCATGCGGGAAGGATTCGGGCTGCTGCCCAAGGGGTTCACGCTCGACGCCTACGAGTACATCTTCCGGGCACCCCGGCAGATCATCGGCTCGTACGTCGTGACCATCCTGATGACCGTGTGCGGCACGGCCCTCGGGCTGTTCATCATCGCGATGACCGGGTACGCCCTCCAGCGGCGTGACTTCCCGTTCCGGAACTGGATCTCGTTCTTCATCTACTTCACGACCCTCTTCTCGGCGGGCCTCGCGCCCACCTACCTGTGGGTGGCACGTGATCTCGGGCTCAAAGGAAGCTATCTGGCGGTATTCCTCCAGCTCCTGATGACCCCGTGGCTCATCATCCTGATGAAGAACTTCGCGCGCTCGATGCCGTACGAGATCATCGAGTCCGGAAAGGTCGACGGCGCGGGAGACTTCAGGATCTTCCTGCAGCTCGCGCTCCCCATGATGAAGCCGGCCCTGGCCACTCTCGGCCTCTTCCTGGCCCTGGGGTACTGGAACGAGTGGTATCTCTCCTCGCTGTACCTGGGCAGCACGGTCGAGTTCAAACCGCTCCAGTACCACCTGTACAACATCATCAACACCGCGAACGCGCTCAGGACGTCGGTGGCGGGCTCGAACGTGAGCATCACCGAGCTGCCGAGCAACACCCTGAAGATGGCGAGCGCCGTCGTCGCCACCGGGCCGATCGTGCTCCTGTACCCCTTCGTCCAAAAGTATTTCGTCTCCGGAATCACGGTCGGAGCCGTGAAGGGCTGACGCCCACTTTCAGGACCGTTTGAAACATCCGAAAAAACATCTGCAGTACCACGATTCGAGGGAGTCTCAACGATGAGAAAGTCTTTCGCGAGGGTCGGGGCGGCGACGCTCGCCCTGGCCATGAGCACGGCAACGCTGGCCGCCTGCGGTCCGGGTGGTGGGTCCGACTCCGGCGAACCGACCGAGATCACGATGCTCGTCCTGGGTGACAAGCCGGAGAACGGCCGCCTGGAGGCGATGCTGGAGGAGCTGAACCCGCGCCTGGTCGAGGAGGCCAACGCCACCCTGGACTTCTACTACGTGGAGTGGGCCGACTGGCAGACGCAGTACAACACCCAGCTCCTCTCCGGTGACGACAGCATCGACCTGATCACCACCGCCACGGACTGGCTGTTCGCCTGGGAGAACGCGAAGAAGGGCGCCTTCCTGCCGCTGTCGGCGGAGATGCTCCAGGAGCACGCCCCGCGGACCTGGGAGCAGGTCGAGGCGAACGGGAACTGGGACAAGGCCACGCTCGACGGGGAGATCTACTTCATCCCCGAGGACAACCTGACCCAGTGGACCAACCACGGGTTCTTCTACCGCGGCGACTGGGCGAAGGAGGCGGGCTTCGAGGACGGCACGATCACGAAGTTCGAGGACTTCACCACGTACTTCAAGTGGGTCAAGGAGAACAAGAAGGACGCCTACCCTTGGGACGTCGCGGGCGCCAACGAGGCCGCGCTGACCGGGTACCTCCAGGGGCACACCGACGGCCAGACGATCCAGCAGATCACCGCGGGCAACTACTTCCCGTTCCAGACCACCGAGGCGGACCCCGGCACGGTGACCTCCTGGTACATGGAGGGTGACGAGCTGCTGGAGGCCGCCGAGCTCGCCAAGGAGTGGAACGACATCGGCGTCTGGCGCGAGGACGCGCTGAACTACGACGGCGTCACGCGGGAGCAGTTCTACGCGGGCCTCTCGGGTGCCGACCAGCACCACACGCAGACCTTCATCGGCTCCATCGTCGACAACATGAACAAGAAGCAGCCCGGGTCCGACCCGAAGTTCTTCTACTGGGGTCAGGAGAACGGGAACTTCTTCCGCGACATCCCCACGCACGGAGCCATGGCGGTGAACGCCACCTCGGCCAACCCCGAGAAGGCGCTCGAGGTCTACGACGTCCTGCGCAACGACGAGGAGGTCTACAAGCTGCTCAACTTCGGCATCGAGGGCACCGACTACGTCATGACCGACGACGGCAAGCTGGGCCGTCCGGAGGGCTGGGACGAGACAACCGACGCCCTGGGGTCGAACTTCTGGGGCGGCCGGATGGACGAGTTCGAGCCGGACCGGGTCACCGACGCGCCGAACAAGCAGGAGATCTACGACGAGCTCGACGCGGCGGCGAAGGACTACCCGTACTCGACCCTCATCGTGAACAAGGAGCTGATCGACCCGTACCTGGCTGCCATGGGCGGCGTGCTCTCCGAGTACATCCCGCAGCTCCAGTACGGCAAGTTCGACGACCCGGCCGCCGCCATCGCGGACATGCGCGCCGAGCTGGAGGCCGCCGGCTACAACGACGCGAGGGACGCCATCCAGGCGGACCTGGACGCCTGGGCGGAGACCAGAGCGCACCGGCGATCAGGGTGAGCAGCAGCGCGATCGGCAGCCCGAAGTCCCATTCGGAGGCGGCCTTGGCGAAGAGCACCGAGGCGAAGGCCACGGCCGGGCCGATACTGATG
>NZ_JBHXBG010000130.1:0-16150 GCF_042726755.1 Promicromonospora sp. NPDC060271
GTCGGTTGAACGACCGATCTCATGGCAACCGACCGAAGTCGCTGGTCCGCACCGTCCGACGACAGCAAACAGGCCCGGAATCCCTGGGATTCCGGGCCTCTGGAGCCGCCTATCGGGTTCGAACCGACGACCTTCCGCTTACCGGACACGCGTTGCCGCTGGATAGCCGTTGGATCTCACTAGGTGCCGTGCGGCACCACGGCGCGGCTGAAGGCAGTGCCGTACCTATACATAGGTGCACAGCCGCTACCGAACATTCCGTTGGGATTCCGCTGGGCTGCTGACCGCCGGTAGAAGCGGAGGCAGTCCCGCGCCACCAGGGCCAAGCACCGCGGCCACGCGCAACCTTGCCTCGTCTCGACACTTCACCCGACTGACAGGCCGGCATGCCCGCGAGCCCCATACAACCCGCGAACCGTTGCCTCTAGGATGGCCTTGTACTGGCCCTGTTTGGCGCGGCCATCAGAAGGGGAGTTCATGGCTGGGCACGGCGAGCACATCACCGCAATGGTGCGGAGCCACGCTGCGGGCGACGACGCGGCCTTCTACTCAGTCGCGCTTCAGGTCGCAGCTCGTGAGGCACGGGTCGGGCACCACCTACTAGCCGACGACATCAAGAAGACGGTAGACGCCTCGCGCAAGTCCACACCGCGGAGCAACGTCACCCGACTGACTCAGCCACGCGGCGATCTTGCGGAACTCGTAGAAATTTCGCATCCAGAGGTCGCCCTCCGAGAGCTGGTTGCACCAACGGACCTCATCTCTCAAATTCGGCAGATCATCGCCGAGCAGCGGCAGCGCCGCACGCTGCTGGACCATGGGTTCGCCCCAACCCATCGCCTGCTCCTGGAGGGCCCTCCGGGCACAGGCAAGACGATGACTGCATCTGTGCTTGCCACTGAGCTCGCGCTCCCGATGTTCACGGTCCGCCTGGACGGCCTGCTCAGCAAGTACATGGGCGAGACGGCTGGCAAGCTTCGCACTGTATTCGACGCAGTTGCGGAACGCCGTGGTGTGTACCTCTTCGACGAGTTCGACGCTCTTGGCGCCGATCGAGCAGGGAACGACGTCGGCGAAGCCCGCCGGATCCTGAACTCGTTCCTGGTTTTCCTTGAGCAAGCAAGCCCCGAATCGATAGTGGTCGCGGCGACCAACCATCGTTCGATCCTGGACCGAGCCCTGTTTCGAAGGTTCGATGCGGTGTTGACCTATCAACTTCCCGATCCTCGCCAGGCGGCATCTGTCATCCGTACGCGCTTGGGCTCCCTGGCGATCGGGCTCAGCCTGGCCAAGCTCAACGAGCACACCCACGGGCTCAGCCACGCGGATCTAGTGAAAGCCGCCGAGCACGCAGCGAAAGCGACACTGATGCGTGGGGAGACCACGGTTACACGCGCGGACATCGTTGATGCACTGACTGCTCGACGTCAGGGAAGCGTTGGCTGACGGGTCACGCCGCCTCGACCACTTGCACGTGATTGAGCGAGCATCCAACGAAGACTTCACCCGGCGCGGACAGGGCAATCCGAAAACTCGCCCTGTAGAGCACCGCGCTCACGGCCTCGCCATGCGCGGCCAGCTCGAAACGACCCTCTCCGAGAGCGATGCAGAGCGCCGTCTACTCAGTCTGAGCGTGGACGAACTCCAGGCGATAGGTACGATCATTGTCCTTGAGGGAGCCGATGCGGCGTACCCCCTCAAGATCGAGTCACTGGACCGCCTGACTCCCTCACGAATCAGGCGGAAGCGCCCTATGTGGCTGCTACTCGCCGTGCATCCCGCCACCGAGACCGAACCTGAGCGGGCGACCGTATGGGTCGCGGACGCGTTTCGAGCGAAGTTTCTCAAGCTCTTCGAGGACTACCTCGCCAAGGTATCGACCAGGGCGGCACCGGAGAACTGGACGACCCCGGAGGGCAACCCCGCGAACCAGACCCTCATCGCCAATATCGGGCGCATTCGGCGGGCCGTTTTGGCGGACCTGTGGACCTCAGAGGGTGCGCCTCCCGCGTACGGAAGGCATTGGTGGGAACTCTGGCTAGACACTGGCCAGCCGAACGCGGAACTGCTCGAAGCCTTCGCGAGCACCCAGCAGTTGCGCATCGTTCCTCGCTCTGTCGTCTTTCACGACCGGTATGTCGTGTGGATAGAAGCAACCTGGGACCAGTTGCAAGTTCTTCCGTTCACGCGCATCCCGGTCGCCGAGATTCGACGCCCAGAGTTCGTCGACACCGTCGAGGATCTACATGCCAACGAGCAGAACGAGTACGTCCTGGACCTTATCGATCGCGTAACTCCGGCTCCGGTCGGAGCGCCAGTCGTATGTCACTTAGACACCGGCGTGTTCCAGGGGCACGTGTTGCTACGCGATTCGCTCGACCCAGCTGACATGCACACGATCATCGGCACATCTACGAATGACGTCGAGGGCCACGGCACTTCCATGGCGGGACTTGCGCTCTACGGCGACCTCGATGCTGTCCTCACAGGGGCGTCGGCGGTAGAACTCAAGCATCGCCTTGAGTCGGTTCGCATGAAGCCCGCCAAAGGCGAACCACAGCTGAACCCCCTGGACTTCGGCACTGCGACAGCGGAAGCGATCATTCTCCCCGAGATCGCCGCCCCGCGATCACGCGTCTTCTGCCTGCCAATTAGCGCTCCACCGGACAGCCCAGGCGAGCCCACCCTCTGGTCGGCAACAGTCGATGCTCTAGCGGCCGGAACCGATGTGGTCCGGGACGGGCGTCAACTGCGCCTTCTCTCAGCGCCAGACCCAAACGCCGCACGCCTGATTGTTGTAGCCGCGGGCAACGTCGACACCTACCAGCTCGACCACCATGCAGAATCGGACACTTCGGCTGTCGAAGATCCCGCCCAAGCATGGAATGCCCTGACGGTTTCGGCATACACCGAACTAGACGACACACCGACGGATCCGACATACGACGGCTGGAGTCCACTCGCCGAGGCAGGCGGACTCTCACCACACAGTAGGACGTCAGTTCCCTTCGGCAGCCGACAATGGCCCATCAAGCCTGACATATGCATGGAGGGTGGGAACGTCCTCACAAACGGCACCACGGAGTTCGAAGACCGACACCCGCTGCTTTCATTGCGATCGACGGGAACTGCCAACGACCTCGCGCTCACCTCTGCTAACGCCACGAGTGCAGCGACGGCCCAGGCTTCCCGCCTTGCGGCGCTGGCCATGGCCCGTTACCCCGACTACTGGCCAGAAACCGTACGAGGCCTCCTCACTCACGCGGCCGAGTGGACTCCTATGATGCGCACCGAGATCACAAACGAGCACAGCAAAGTGCAACGTCTGGGAGTATTGCGCCGCTACGGATGGGGAGTGCCTGCCGAGGACGCAGTACTAAATTCCTCCGAGCAGGCAGCCACGCTGGTCACGCAGGACGAATTCGTCCCCTTCAGGGGACCGGATTACCGCATGCGCCACTTCCGGCTCCACTCCCTGCCCTGGCCCCGTGAAGCCCTCACCGCCCTCGGAGACGCTGAGGTTCGGCTGCGTATCACCTTGTCGCACTTCATTGAGCCCTCGCCTTCTAGGCGCGGTTGGCGCAGGCGCTACGCATACGCTTCTCACGGACTTCGCTTCGACCTCCAACACTCGCTTGAGACAGAAGCGGAGTTCATTCGTCGTGTGAACCGAGATGCCCAGCGAGATGAGGAAGGAGTCGCGCGCTCCCCCTCCACGACAGATAGGTGGCTCGTAGGCCCCAACCAACGCCATCTAGGCTCTCTTCACCAGGACGAATGGACCGGCAACGGGTACGAGCTGGCCGCCGCCAACTCGCTTGCCGTCTATCCCGTCGGCGGTTGGTGGAAGAACAACGGGCGCGCAGATCGAACCTCCCTCCCCGTCCGTTACGCGCTTATTGTCTCTCTCCGCACGGAGCGCCAGGACATCGACCTCTACACCCCAATCGCGACGGAACTACACGTGCCCATCCCCATCATCGGCGGATAGCATCCAGAGCAACTTTGCCCTGCTCATCATCCCGGGCCGCGCGCCTGATCAAGGCCGACCATAGTGTCCGTGAGAGCATCGGCTCCGGCTTCTCGCAGTTCAGCGCCCCGTTGTTGCGTCTTGGCGTAGCCGATTGAGTGAACACCTACCACTCTGGCCACCTCGATGTCAGAGACGGAATCTCCAATCAGTACGGCCTCCCGCGCACCGACTCCAGCGACCTCCAGGGCTCGCGCGTCGTCCGACACGATCACGGCAGACACCCGCCTGGAGGCCCTCGCGGACTACTGGCTCCGGACGAAGATCGACCCGAGCAAGCTCGCCGTGAATACCCGGCAGCGATACAGATACACCACAGAGCAGTACGTCATCCCCGGCGTCGGCGGGCTGCGCCTGCGCGAGTGCACCGTGTCCCGTCTCGAAGCCTGGGTGGCCAGTGAGAGGTGGCCAAGCACCCCGCGAACGCTCGTGTGTCGCTCACGTGCCTCAAAGGCATGCTCGACGTCGCTGTGCGTGAGGACGTCCTGACGGCGAACCCCGCCAAGTCAGTCACACCGGTTCCCGCAACGTCGCTCGATGAGGTGCGGGCGCTCGACGTGCCGGAGGTCATCAACCTGCGGGCAGCCCTGGCTATGGACAAGAAGGCCACGGCGATCGACCTCCACGACCTAGTTGACGTCATGCTCGCCACAGGTTGCCGCCCTGGCGAAGCTCTTGCCCTGCGCTGGAGTGAGGTCGATCTTGCCAAGCACATCGTCTACCTCACCGGGACAGTCGTGCGAGAGAAGGGCGCGGGCCTGTTTCGGCAGGACACCACCAAGGGCAAGAAGCCTCGCGGCCATCTGGTGCCAGAGTTTGCAATGAGTATGCTCGAACGGCGCAACACCGAGGTGTCGCAGGGTGAGTTCGATCTGGTGTTTCCCTCGGAGCGCGGCGGGCTGCGAGAGGCAACGACGGTGGACCGCCAGTGGCGCACGTTCCGCGAGCGGCACCCCGAGTGGACCTGGATTACTCCGAAGACGTTCCGCAAGTCCGTCGGTACGGCCGTCGAACGTGGTGCCGACATTGAGGCAGCGGCAGCCCAGCTCGGGCACTCGCACCCGGCGATAACGGCCAAGCACTACGTTGTTAAGCCCGCCCTTGGCCCCGACCACCGGGAGATCCTGGAGAAGTTCGGCGGGCGATAGGGCAGCACTGCTGCGCTGGCACGTAGCGAAAGGGCAGAGTCCGGAGCCTGCGGGTTCCGGACTTCTGTCTGTCGAGACCGGATGTCAGTCTCTCCGTATACCTTCATCGCATGGCCCTCGCAGATGTGACCGACCCCGCAGCCGTCAACAAGGCGATCGCGGAGTTCGACGCGCTGGGACGCGAAGTCTTCCTTGAGAAGTACGGCTTCCGGCCCGCCAAGGACTACTTCGTCGTCGTCGACGGCGCGCTGTACGACTCGAAGGCAATCGCAGGTGTGGCCCACCTACACCAGCACGGCATTCTCATGTCTGCCGACGAGTTCTCGGGCGGCAACAGCACGGTGGCGAATCGCCTCGCAAAGCTCGGGTTCAAGGTAACCCGGCCTGCGACTTCACCGAACTGGTCAGTCGATGAACTGATGCTGGCTCTCGACCTATACCTGCGTACACGAGGCCAGATCCCCTACAACGTCAACGCGAAGATCGTCACAGACCTGAGCGCCGAACTTCGGTCCCTCCGAGTGTTTCCGGATCATGTCCGGGCGAGCCCATCGTTCCGCAACCCCAACTCCGTCTCGCTCAAGTTGTACAACTTCTCTTCCATCGACCCAGAACATGAGGGTCAAGGTATGTCGCATGGAGGCGCTGGAGATGTCAGGGTGTGGGAAGCGTGGGCGCACCGCCCCAGTGATCTCGCGCAAGCTGTGGCTCTGATCCGCGCGAGGGGCGAGAGCGATGATTCACCTACCGACACTGGAGAGATCGAAGAGTACGAGGCGCTGGAGGGCCAGATCCTCTTTCGCGAGCACCGGCGCTACGAGCGTGACAGGAAGCTCGTCGATCGGAAGAAGAAATCTGTGCGCGAGAAGACGGGTCGCCTCGCCTGCGAGATATGCGACTTCGACTCACTCGACGTCTACGGGATCGAGGGCGTGATCGACGTGCACCACATCGTTCCGCTGCACAAGATCGGCGAGAGCGTCACCACGTTGAGCGACTTGGTGCTGGTCTGCCCTACCTGCCATCGCGTTCTCCACAAGCACCGCCCGATTATCACGCCGGCAGAACTTCGCTCAAAGCGATCCTGACACCCACTGGTGCGCGCGTTCTGTTGCGATGGCCACCTCACTCAGCGCCCCCCACCGTGCAGCGTGAGTGAACCGCGATCTAGCCGTGCCGCCACCGTGCGTCGTCTGGCTGCTCAGGCATCGTGATGGGACGGGCCACGGTTCCTCCCGCGGCATCAGCAAACCAGCCAAGCCATCGGTCAACGAACTTAGCCGGGTCGTCAACATCCAGTTCAACGACGGGCCGCGCGAGTCGACCACTTGCGTTCTCGTTGGAGAAAACGACAAGCGCGCTTTCCGGCTCAAGTGCGTATGGCTCCCTGGGAGGACGGCGGCTGTTCCCACTCGACGGCGCATCCATGAATGCAAACTCGTACCAGGCATAGCGCCCCTGCTCGAAGGCATCGCAGAACCACAGGGAATGCGATCGACCGTTCCACCCCTCGTGATCCCGTTTGAGGTTGACTGTGATCGTAGCGTCAGCGACGACGTCGAATGGGCCGCCCCACTCCCGTGACTGGTCCGGTGCAACAACGCCAAGCTGCCCACCACCGAGTCGCGCTACGAAAAGCATCGCCCAATTACCGCGGCGGTATTCGATCTCCGCTGCTGGTGCATCGTTCTTAATGTGCTCGAGCAACGGTTCCGAGAAGGCACTGAACGCACGGATGCCGTCGGTAGCAAGGCGGGACCGCGCATCGCCCGCCTGGCGCATCAGCTCAGCTTCGACTGCAGCCTCATTAGCCTTCTGAACCACTCGCGAACTCTGTTCGGCCAGACGGGCCACAGCCCCACTCCTGGGCTCCTCAAGAACAGCGTTGAGGCGCACAAGCAGGTTGCCTGGCTTCGGTCGCGCCGCCGCTTCCTTTGACAGGCACTGCTGCACGATGGCCCTCAGGCGGTGCGGACCGCGAGTCAAGTGTGGAGGCGGCGCAGTGAGGTGCTGTTCGCGGTAGTCCTCGGTTGCAGGTCCGGGGAACGGACGCACGCCAGTCGCCATCTCAGAAGCCATCACGCCAAAGGCGTAGACGTCTGTCGTACTTGTGGCCCGTTCTTCTCTCCACTGCTCAGGTGCGGCATACTCACGCGTCTTGGCTCGCATGCGCGTGTGCGTAGCAGTTGTGGCTTCCGTGTACCGGGCAATACCGAAATCGGCCAGACACCACGTGTCGTGCAAGAGCAGCACGTTCGCGGGCTTGAGGTCACGGTGCACGATGCCGGCCTTCTCGATTGCCACCAGCGCTACGGCCACGTCAGTCAGGACGCTCAACAGTTCGTCGGCATCCATCACCTTGCCGTCAAGTTTCGCCAGATGCTGGGCGAGCGACTTCTCTGCGCGTGGCATGACGAGCACTAGGTACTCGCCGTGCTCCCCCGTATCGAGAATCGGGACGACGTTCGGGAGACGCGCCGCGGTCACTGCCTCCCCGATCAACACCTCACGGTCGGCACCTGGCAGTTTCTTCACGAACTTCACGACGGCAGGGCTTCCATCGTCGGCCATGGCCTCGAAGACCTCCGATCCAGACGGATCGGCTTTGAGGCGGTCGCCAAGTTCCCAGGCCCGGCTCTCAAGTTGTAACTTCACGCCAACGAGCCTAGGTGTCGGCCCGAGACGATGCACACTGCGGGTGATTGTGTTGGGTTTCCGCTGGGACCGCACCCTGTAACGAAGCACGAAGGCCCGGGATTGTTGAGATCCCGGGCCTCTGGAGCCGCCTGTCGGGTTCGAACCGACGACCTTCCGCTTACAAGGCGGGAGCTCTACCAGCTGAGCTAAGGCGGCGGGCGGGGACCAGCCTAACGGGTCCGGCCACCAGAATCCGAGTCGAGGACACCCACCGGCCGGAACACGGACGGCGGGGCCCCGGGCCGCAGCCCGGGAACCCCGCCGTCCGCAACCTGTGGACTACTCGGACGGCTCCGCGGACGGCTCCGCAGAAGGCTCCTCCGAGGCCGGGGCCTCACCGGTGATGGCCTCGGTCAGCGCGCCGGGCACCTGCCAGTTCTCGAACCGCTCGCCGTCGATCACCACGGTCGGCGTACCGAAGCCGCCCTCGGCGTTCAGCAGGGACTCGGTGCTGCCCGCGACCTCCGACGAAGCGGTGACCCACTCCGCGTAGGTGTCGTGCGCCTCGCCGCTGGTGATGCCCGCAGCGACATCCGCCGGCACGCCGGCCTGCTCCGCGATCTGGGCGAGCTGGTCGTCCGACAGGCCGGGCGTGTTCTCCTCCGGCTGGCTCGCGAACAGCGCCTCGTGGAACGCGTTGAACTGCTCCGGCGCCTGGTCGGCGACCCACGCGGCGGCCGACGCCGCGCGCGTGGAGTACTCGGTGCCCTGCGACGCGCGATCAAGGATCGAGACCGGGTGCACGACCAGCGTGAGGTCACCGGCCTCACGCATCTCGGTGATGCTCGCATTGTTCAGCGACTCGAACTGGCCGCAGATCGGGCACATGTAGTCCACGTACACGTCGAGCGTCTTGGCACCCTCGTTCTCGGTCCCCGCGACGCCGTCGGCACCGACAGGGATGCCGGTCTGCTCGACGACACCGGCCGGGAAGTTGTCGACCTTCTCCATGGGCGTCTTCTGGCCCTCGAGGAAGATCATCACGACAGCCACGACCAGGACGACGAGTCCGAGTCCGAGCGCGCTCAGCACGATCAGGCGGCTGCGCTTCTCGCGTGCCTGCTGCTTCTTCTGGAGTGCAAGGGCCTCGGCACGGGCGGCGTCTCGACGCTGCGCCTTGGTCTGGTTCGTCGACATCGGGGTCCTTCGAGATGCGGGCCAATGGGGCGAGGCGCCACCGGCGCCCAGCTCAAGACTACAAGTGCTCACTGGGAGACGGCTGGACGTTTCGTTACGATCCCGACACCCGACCTGTGGATCACCACACGACGTCGGGCCGGCCGCCCAAGGGCCACCACTGCACATCCACAGCGCCGTCGAACAGCGGCTGCGCGGCGAGCACCGCGAGCGCCAGCACGACCACGACGAGGATGACCTTCGGTCCCCAGCTGGGTGCGATCCGGCGCAGCAGCGGCTTGGCCCCGATGCGCGTCCCGTACGACGCGGGCCCGAACCAGGCGACGACCACCGTGACCAGCATCGCGATACCGAGCACGAGGCTGTCGACGACGGGCTCGTTCATCCCGCCGACGGAACGCGCCTCGACGGTGGGGATCGGAGCGATGATCACGTTGCCTGGAGCGAACACGATGAGTCCGAGCAGCCCGACGATGACGCCCGTGCAGAGGGCGACGGCGGCGGCGGGCAGCACGCCGAACACCGCGCGGACGAGGTGCCAGGGCGACAGGAGGGTCGCCACCAGCGCGTCGGCCCGGCTCGGGCCGCGTCGAGCGCGTCGGCTGCGGAACTCGTCGACGGCGATCCCGGCCAGCCGGGACACGATCATCAGCGCGACGAGCAGGGCGACGGCGATCCCCGGCCGGGTGGTGGCGAGCGCCACCAGCGCGAGCCCCGAGACGAGGACCAGCCCCCGGTAGCCGGTGACGTGCGTGGGATTCGTCCGCTCCGGGACAAGGGCCGGCTCGACGGACGCCGGAGCAGGGCGCGGCGCACCGACCGCCCGTCCCGTGACCGACCGCCCCCTGGTGGCGCCTGCGACGGCGGCCGCACCCGCCGCGGCACCGACCCCCGCGCCACCGGCCGCCTCGGACACCGGGTGCGACAGGAGGCCCTGCGGCATGACCCGCGTCGAGCCGAGGTCGGCGGGCGCCGAGGCGGTGCGAGGGTCACCGGAGCCCAGCACCACCGTCGGCTCGGCCGGATCGGCGGAGCCCGTCGTCGCGGCGACGAACGCCTCCGACTCGGCCTTGAGCGCCCTCGCCACCTCGTCGGGCCCCCAGCGCTCGACGGGCACCGCCCGGAGGGCCGCGCCCAGCGCCCGGGCCGTGCGCGGCGGCAGTCCGTCGAGGTCCGCCTGGCCCTGCCGCGAGCGCCGCAGCACGAGCTCGGTGGGCCGTACGCCGAACGGTGCGCGGCCGGTGCCGGAGAACGCGAGCACGGCGGCCCAGGACCACCAGTCGGTGTCGGGGCCGGGCTCCGCGCCGTCGAGGAGCTCGGGGGCGAGGTAGCCGGGGGTGCCCATGACGAACCCGGTCCGGGTGGCCCGGACGTCGCCGGGTCCCTGGGCGAGCCCGAAGTCGATGAGGACCGGCCCGCTGCGCGCGATGAGCACGTTCGACGGTGTGAGGTCACGGTGCACGACGCCGGTGCCGTGCACGGCCTCGAGCGCGTCGGCGAGCTGGTCGGCGAGCTCGAAGAGGTCGCGGGAGTCCAGCGGACCGCGCTCGTCGATCTCCTCCTCGAGCGTCGGCCCCTCGACGAGCTCGGTGACGATGAAGGCCTCCGGCCCCTCGAGCTCGGCGTCCAGCACGCGAGCAACGGCTGGGTGCCGCAGGCCCTGGAGGGCGGCGGCCTCCCGGCGCAGGCGTTCACGGGCGGCGGGGTCGTCGAGATGGCGGTGCAGCACCTTGAGCGCGACGGGGTGGCCGCCGTCGTCCTCCGCGCGGTAGACGGCGCCCATCGCGCCCGACCCGATCTCGCGCACGACCGTGTAACCGCCGAGCTTGGTGCCGGCCGCGGGGCCGGCGCCGTTCGGGATCGAGATCGAGGCCTCCACCTCCTTCATGAGGCACACCGTAGTCGTCGCGGGCAACGGATGCCCGGCTTTCCCGCGCACGCGAGCGGCGAGTGAACAGGCCGCTCGTTACCCTGAGCAGGCAAGAGGCGCCGCTACTCTTGGCACTGGACAGCGAGACTCTTCTACAACTAAGGAGCAGTACATTGCCGGGTAAAGACGGGTACGATCTGGTCGTCGTCGCGAACCGACTTCCAGTTGACTTCTCGGTCGGCCCAGACGGCGATCTCACCTGGCAGAGGTCTCCTGGCGGCCTCGTCACCGCGCTGGAGCCCGTGATGCAGGACGCCGACGGCGCCTGGGTCGGCTGGTCGGGCGCCCCCGACCTCGCCCACGAGCCGTTCGAGGCGGACGGCATGCTCCTGGTCCCGGTCACGCTGACCGCCCTCGAGATCGAGCGCTACTACGAGGGCTTCTCCAACGGCACCCTCTGGCCGCTCTACCACGACGTCATCGAGCGCCCCGACTACCACCGCCAGTGGTGGGACGCGTACCGCCGGGTCAACCAGCGCTTCGCCGACGCCGCCGCGGCGCAGGCCGCAGAGGGCGGCGTCGTCTGGGTGCACGACTACCAGCTCCAGCTCGTCCCGCGCATGCTGCGCGACCTGCGCCCCGACCTGCGCATCGGGTTCTTCGACCACATCCCGTTCCCGCCCGTCGAGCTGTTCGCACAGCTCCCCTGGCGCAGGCAGATCATCGACGGCCTGCTGGGCGCCGACCTCGTCGGGTTCCAGCGCACCGGGGACGCCGCGAACTTCGTGCGCTCCGCACGCCGCCTCACCGGCTACACCACGCGCGGCCCGGTCATCACGATCCCGGACGCCGACGGGCGCCCCGGCCGGCACGTGCGCGCGTCGTCGTTCCCCATCTCCATCGACTCCCGCCGGTTCGACACGCTCGCCCGCACGCCCGAGGTCCAGGCCCGCGCCAAGGAGATCAAGGCCGACCTCGGCAATCCCGAGACGCTGATGCTCGGCGTCGACCGCCTCGACTACACCAAGGGCATCCGGCACCGCATCAAGGCGTACGGCGAGCTGCTCGACGACGGCCGTCTCGACGTCGAGCACGCGACCCTCGTGCAGGTGGCGAGCCCGAGCCGCGAGAACGTCGGCGCCTACCAGGAGCTCCGCGAGCACGTCGAGGTGCTCGTCGGCCGGATCAACGGCGAGTACGGCGAGCTGGGGCACTCCGCCATCCACTACCTGCACCACTCCTACCCGCCGGAGGAGATGGCGGCGCTCTACCTGGCCGCCGACGTGCTGCTCGTGACGTCGCTGCGCGACGGCATGAACCTGGTGGCCAAGGAGTACATCGCCGCCCGCTCCGACGAGCGCGGCGCCCTGGTGCTCAGCGAGTTCACCGGCGCGGCCGACGAGCTCTCCCCCGGCCCGCTGCTGGTCAACCCGCACGACATCGACGGTATGAAGGACATCATCGTGGCCGCCGCGACCATGGACCCCAAGGAGCAGCGGCGGCGCATGCGCCGCCTGCGCCGCAAGGTCCTGTCCGACGACGTCGCGAAGTGGTCGGAGAGCTTCCTCGGCGTGCTCACCGCCGTGCCGCCCCGGCCGCTCACGGTGGACCCGCGATCCGCGGAGCCGCGCCACCACAACCTCCGCGACGCGCTGACGGCGTTCACCACCGTGCCCGAAGGTGTACCCGCGCGCGGCCGGCTGGCCCGCATGGGCAACGGGAACGGACGGCGCAGGAAGCCGACCACCGGCTGGCTGCTCGCGTGCGACTTCGACGGGACGCTCGCACCGCTGGTCGACGATCCCAAGGCGTCCACCATGACGCGCGCCGCACGCGCCGCCATCGAGCAGCTGCACGCGCTCGCCCAGGACGCCCCGGTGCGCCTGGCACTCGTCTCCGGGCGGGACCTGTCCGACCTCGCGGAGCGCAGCGTCGCCCCCGAGGGCACGTTCCTGGTCGGCAGCCACGGCGCCGAGGCCGGCCGGGCCACCACGACCGGCGTCGAGCAGGTGCCGTTCCACCTGACCACCGTCCAGTCCGGGCAGCTCGACGCGCTGGTCGCCGGGTTCGAGTCGGCGGTCTCGGGCCGGGAAGGGGCCTGGGTGCAGGTCAAGCCGGCCGCCGCCGTCGTGCACACGCGCCTGGCGAGCGTGGACGACGCCGCGGCCATCACCGTGGCCGCCGACGAGGTGGCGGCAAACCTGGGCCTGCCCCCGATGCACGGCAAGGACGTGGTGGAGGTGTCGGTCGTGCCGACCAGCAAGGGCGAGGCCCTGCGCCGGCTGCGGGGCACCGTGGCGGCCGAGCTGGGGGTCGAGAAGGTGCGCGTCCTGTACGCGGGCGACGACACCACCGACGAGCACGCCTTCGGCGCGCTCGAGTCCGGCGACCTGTCGATCAAGGTCGGCACCGGCGACACGCTCGCCTCCCACCGCGTCCCGGACCCGGACGCTCTGGCCGCCGTCCTCGCCGGTCTCTCGCGCACGCTGCGGAGCGAGGACTGACCCGATCGTGACCCGGTCGATACCGCGGCCTTGACGAACCGGGGTACGATCGCGCTGCAAGTGTCACCGCCGACACGTGAGTGGAAGCAACGGCACCCGACCACAACGGATCGTCCGGCACGTACCTGCCGGTGGAGGGATGTACTAGTCATGGCTACGGTCACTTTCGATCACGCGACTCGCGTCTACCCGGGCACTGAGCGCCCGGCCGTCGACCAGCTGAACCTGGAGATCGAGGACGGCGAGTTCCTCGTCCTCGTCGGCCCGTCCGGCTGCGGTAAGTCCACCTCCCTGCGCATGCTCGCGGGCCTCGAGGACGTCAACGGCGGGCACATCTTCATCGGTGACCGCGACGTCACCGACGTGCAGCCCAAGGACCGCGACATCGCGATGGTCTTCCAGAACTACGCGCTGTACCCGCACATGTCGGTGGCGGACAACATGGGCTTCGCCCTGAAGATCGCGGGCACGCCCAAGGCGGAGATCCGCCAGCGCGTCGAGGAGGCCGCGAAGATCCTCGACCTCACCGAGTACCTCGACCGCAAGCCGAAGGCCCTCTCGGGTGGTCAGCGTCAGCGTGTGGCCATGGGCCGCGCCATCGTGCGTCAGCCGCAGGTGTTCCTCATGGACGAGCCGCTGTCGAACCTCGACGCCAAGCTCCGTGTCCAGACCCGTACGCAGATCGCGTCGCTGCAGCGCCGCCTGGGCGTCACCACGGTCTACGTGACCCACGACCAGACCGAGGCGCTCACCATGGGTGACCGCATCGCCGTCCTGAACCACGGTGTGCTCCAGCAGGTCGGTACGCCGCGCGAGATGTACGACCGCCCGAACAACGTGTTCGTCGCCGGCTTCATCGGCTCGCCCGCCATGAACATCGGCACGTTCGACGTCAAGGACGGCGTCGTCAAGGTCGGCTCCGCCGACGTCCCGCTCGAGCGTTCCATCGCGAGCGCCATGACCGACGCCGACGGCGGCAAGGTGACCCTGGGCTTCCGGCCCGAGGCGCTCGACGTCGTCCCCTCCGGTACCCCCGGCTCGTTCGACGTCGAGGTCAACCTCGTCGAGGAGCTCGGCTCGGACGCGTTCGTCTACGGCACCCTCAAGGGCGACGCGGACGTGAACCTCACCGCCGGTGAGACCAACCAGCTCATCGTGCGCATCGACCCGCGCGGTGTCCCGGACAAGGGCGACGTCATCGCCGTCGCGATCGAGGCCGGCCACTCGCACATCTTCTCCGCGAACACGGGTGAGCGTCTCGGCTGATCGTCCGGCTGATCCCTCGGCTCGCTGAGGGAACGGTTACCTCCTCGGGGTGTGTCGCTGTGCGTGGACTTCTGTCCTCGCCCAGCGACACACCCCGCAGGCCTTTCATCACTCCGCCCCGCGGAGTTCCACGGCTCCCTGGCCCTGCCTCGCACGAACAGGCGGCCGGCTCAGCGCAGAATGGTGCCCATGCCCCAGCAGAACCTCCAGATCACCGCGGTCGCACCCGACCCCGCTCTGCTGGATCTCCCGTGGGACGTGCCCCTGGTCGACTGGCCGGAGGACGTCCTCGCCGCGCTGCCCCAGGGCATCTCGCGGCACATCGTCCGCTTCGTCAACCACGGGGGCCGGGTGCTCGCGATCAAGGAGATCGGCGAGACCGTCGCCTACCGTGAGTACGAGCTGCTTCGCCAGCTGCACCGCATCGAGGTGCCCTCCGTGGTCCCGGTCGGCGTCATCACCGGCCGCCGGGCGCCCGACGGCGAGCGGCTCGAGGCGGTGCTCGTCACCGAGCACCTGCAGTTCTCCCTGCCGTACCGCGCGCTGTTCAGCCAGGACCTGCGCCCCGACACCGCCACACGCCTCATCGACGCCCTCGCGGTGCTCCTGGTGCGACTGCACCTCGTGGGCTTCTACTGGGGCGACGTCTCGCTGTCGAACACCCTGTTCCGGCGTGACGCCGAGACGTTCGCGGCCTACCTCGTCGACGCGGAGACCGGCGACATCCACCGCACGCTGACCGACGGCCAGCGCAACTACGACGTCGACCTGGCGCGCACCAACATCATCGGCGAGCTCATGGACCTCGCGGCGGGCGAGCTGCTCGACGAGGACGTCGACGAGGTGGCCATCGGTGACGCCCTCGTCGAGCGCTACCAGGAGCTGTGGAACGCCCTCACCGGCTCCGAGGCCTTCGACTCCGGCGACCGCTGGCGCGTCGCCGCGCGCATCGAGCGGCTCAACGACCTCGGCTTCGACGTGGGCGAGCTCGAGATCACCACGGACATCGACGGCACCAAGGTCCGCATCCAGCCCAAGGTGGTCGACGCGGGGCACCACTCCCGCCGTCTGCTCCGCCTCACGGGGCTGGACGTGCAGGAGAACCAGGCACGCCGCATGCTCAACGACCTCGACAGCTACCGCGCCGCGACGCACCGGCAGAACGACCAGGAGCAGATCGTGGCGCACGCCTGGGTCCGCCAGGTCTTCCGCCCGACCATCGACGCCATCCCGCGCGAGCTGCGCCGCAAGCTGGAGCCGGCACAGCTCTTCCACGAGATCCTCGACCACCGCTGGTTCATCTCGCAGCAGGCGCAGCGGGACATCCCGCTGCCCGAGGCCGCGGAGTCGTACGTCGAGAACGTGCTGCGGCACCGCAGGGACGAGGACGCCCTGCTCGGCCTACCGCCGGGCGAGGCCGCCGCGGACTACGCCGAGTGATCGGCAGTTCGTCAGGTGATCGGCACCTCGGGCTGCCGATCACCTGACGGACTGCCGA